>NZ_JBEXCW010000016.1:0-126111 GCF_040605435.1 Streptomyces sp. NPDC005574 | reverse complement strand
GGCGCCGCCGGGTCCGCGGCGCCCGCCTGCGCCGCGTCGACCCGCGTGCCGTCCGCCCGCGTGCCGTCCGCCCGTGCGGCGGACGCCGGGCCGGAGGCGGCGCGGGCCGTGCCCGGCAGGTGTCCCGCCCGGCGCACCGGCACCAGGAGCGCCGCCAGCGCGGCGGCCAGGCACAGCACCGCGAGCAGGGTGAAGCCGTGGGTATAGCCGGAGCCGTAGGGCAGGCCCGAGGGCTGGAGGCGGCCGGTGACCAGGACGCCGGTCACCGCGGCCCCGATCGAGCCGCCGATGGTGCGGATGTTGGCGTTCATGCCGGTCGCCGCGCCGGTCTGGTCGGCGGGCACGCTGCCCACGATCAGGTTGGCCATGGAGGCGAAGGCGAGGCCGATGCCGAGTCCGAACACGCCGGCGACGACGGCGATCTGCCACTGCTCGTCGTGCCAGAGGGCGAGGAAGCCGCAGGCGAGCGCGCCGAGCGCGGCCCCGGCGGTGAGGAGCGCCTTGGCGCCCACTACGGGTTCGAGGCGGCCGCCGAGTATGCCGGAGAGGAACATCGCCACCAGCATGGGCAGCATCAGCAGGCCGGCGGCGGTGACGCTCGCGCCGAAGCCGTAACCGGCCGAGCGCGGGGTCTGCACGAAGCCGGGCAGGAAGGACCAGATCGCGTACATGCCGGCGCCGAACAGCAGGGCCGCGGTGTTGGTGGTCCACACGGCGGGCAGCCGCATGACGCGCAGGTCGATCAGCGGGGTGCGGGAGCGGGCCTCGGCGAGCAGCCACAGCCCGAACAGCAGCACGGCGGCGGTGAACAGCCCGATCACGCGGGCCGAGCCCCAGCCCCACACGGTGGCCTGGCTGAGCGGCAGGAGCAGGGCCACCAGCCAGGCGGAGAGCAGTGCGGCACCGAGCCAGTTGACCCTCCCCCGCGCCCGGGTGCGCGACTCGGGCACGTACCGCAGGGCGATGAGGGTGGCGGCCACGACGATGCCGACGGGGATCCAGAACAGCCAGCGGTAGTCGAGCGCGGTCACGATCGGGCCGGCCGCGACCATGCCGACGCCGCCGCCCGCGGCGATCACCGCGGACAGGTTGCTGATGCTGCGGCCCACCTCGGAGGGGGCGAACTCGTCGCGGATGATGCCGAAGGACAGCGGGAACAGCGCTCCGCCGACGCCCTGGACGACCCGGGCGGCGATCAGTACGCCGATGCTCGGCGCGAGCGCGGCGAGCAGACAGCCGGCGGCCACGGTGAACAGGACGGCGACCAGGGTGCGCTTCTTGCCGGCCAGGTCGCCGACCCGGCCGAGGATCGGCGTGAAGATCGAGGCGGACAGCAGGTAGGCCGTCATCACCCAGGTGGCGGTGGACTGCGAGGTGTGCAGGGCGTGCTGGACGGTCGGCAGGGCCGGCGCGATCAGCGACTGGAGCATGGAGAAGACGCCGGCACCGGTCGCGAGGACCGCGAAGGTGAGGCGGGTGGACGTGCGGGGCATGAAGGGCCTCTCCGAACTGGTTGCGGCCTGGGTCTGCCGGCCGTGGTCGTCGCGGGTCCGCGGGCCGTGCGCCGCGGGGCGGCGGGGGCACGGCGGAGCGCGCGACGGCCGCGGGGAGCGGTCGCGGAGGAGGTGACTGAGGTGTCCGCCGGGCGGCGCGCGGCGCGGGGCCCGGGTCGGTACGGGTGGTGGCGGATCCGGGGCGGGGTGTGCGGCCGCACACTCCGCCCACGGCGGACGCACCTCCGCACTGCTAAAGTGGAGGTACTCCTCCACTGTAGCGGAGGCCAACCTCCGCTTCAACCTCGTGCCGCCCCGGGAGGCAGCAGTGCCGGCTCAGTCGTTCCCCGTCAGTGAGATCGTCGCGTCCCAGCGGCCGCACCGGAAGGACGCGGCACGCAACTACGACGCGCTGCTGGCCGCCGCGCGCGAGGCGTTCGCCGAGAACGGCGCGGAGGCGTCCCTGGAGGACATCGCCCGCCGCGCGGGCGTCGGCATCGGCACGCTGTACCGCAACTTCCCCACCCGCCGCCACCTCTTCGAGAGCGTCTACGCGGACGAGGTGAACGCCCTGTGCGAGGTCGCCCGGGAGGTCGCGGGGCTCGAGCCGTGGGAGGCGCTGACCTCGTGGCTGGACCGGTTCACCGACTACATGGTGACCAAGCGGGCGGTCCGCGAGGCGCTCGACGACGAGTCGGAGGTCTTCCTGGCCTGCCGCGACTCGATGTACGGCGCCGGCGGACCGCTGTTCGAACGGGCCCAGAAGGCCGGCGTGGCCCGCCCGGACATGGACTTCGGGGACCTGCTGCGCATGGTCGCGGGCATCACCGCCACGACCTTCGTCGACGACACCCAGCGTGACCGGGTGCTGTCCGTCGCACTGGACGGCGTACGCGTGACGCGCTGAGGGCCCCGGACCGGGAGGGAGCGGTCGGCTGACGGCTCACGGCTCGTCCCCGGCGTGCGCGGTGACGACGAGTGTCGATCGTGGGGTGGCGGGCGCGATGGCCTGGGTCATTGCTCAGATCCCTCTTCGTTCAGGCGGTTCGCCCGGGTGGACGGGTGTGCGCCCGCCTCGCACGTGTCAGTCGCGCAACGCCTCGATGACGCTGGTGAGGTGGGCGCGGACGGCCTCCTCGGTCGCCCGCGGGTCCCTGGCCGTGATCGCCTCGATCATCGCCAGGTGCTCGCTCAGGGAGTGCTGGGGACGCCCGGCCTGAGCGCCAACTGGAAGCGATGACGGACCAGTTGGGCGTTGAGCCGCTCCAGCAGGTCCACGGCCGTCCGCTGGCCCGGGAACTCCTGGATCCTGGCGTGCAGTTCCTGGTCGAGCTCGGAGTACGTCACCGGCTCGCCGTCGGCCACGGCCTTGGTCATCGCCGTGCCCAGGTCCGCCAGTTCGGCCCGCTGGTCGTCACTCGCCGCGCACAGTCCTTCCAGGACCGTGCGGCACTCGGTGATGGCGACCGCTTCCTCCACGCCCACCACCCGCACCCGCGAACCGCGGTCGCGGATCCGCTCCACCAGGCCCTGGGCCTCCGGATCGATCAGTGCCGCGCGAATGCTCGCCCGCGGTATTGCAGGCCGGAGATGGCGGGACGCGAGGTCCGCTCGTCGTACGCGGGGCCGGAGACCGACCGGGCACGTGCCCGGTGGATCGGGGCGGCGGTAAGCGTCATCCGGCGTTCGGGCCGCCCGTGACCGGGGCACGCCACAGGCCGACGATCGCGTCGACCAGGCCCGTCGCGGCCTCGTCCCAGGTGGCGCGCGGGGTGGGGACGCCCTGCGCCAGGGCGCGTTCGCGTTCGGCCGCCATGTGGACGATGAGGTGGCGGGCCAGTTCGCCGCGCTCGGCGCGGATCTCGGCGGGCACCTCGGGCAGGCACCGGTGCATGCCCTCGATCGCCTGGCGCAGCGTCGGGGCCGCGAGGGACTCCTCCACCATGATCTGGCGCAGCGCCGGGTCGGTCATCACCTGGGCGCAGAACCGGGCGTACCAGGTGGGGCTGCCCAGTGCCCCGAGGTGCTCGGGCAGGGGGCGGACCACGCAGTTCACCCAGTCCCGCAGTTCGTCACAGTCGCCGACGTCCGCCAGGAGCCGGGCGCGGATCTCCTCGATGCGGACGACGTGCTTGCGGACGATGGCGCGGACCAGGTCGGCCTTGGTGCCGAAGTGGTACCCGACGGCAGCGTTGTTGCCCTGTCCCGCCGCCTCGCTCACCTGACGGTTGGACACCGCGTAGACGCCCCGCTCCGCGAACAACCGCTCCGCCGCGGTCAGGATCAGCTCCCGGGTCGCGCTCGCCTGCTCCGCCCTGCCCGCCATGCTCACCACCGCACCGGGCCCTCGCTCCACCCGTCGGCGGCCGGGTCCCTGGAGCCGCCTCGGGCCCGCCGCGGACGGCGGGTTCCAGCGACGGAAGCCTACGCAACCGGAGCCGTCCGGGCCTGCCCGCGCCGCTACGGGCCGGTCGGGGCATCCCGGTGGTGTGCGCCGCGACGATGTGTCCCCTCACCTGGTCCGATACCGCACACCCTGTCGGTGCCGGGGCGGTGGAGGGGCTCGCTAGGGTCGCCGTATGAGCCTCAGTCCCCACAGTTTCGCCGTCCACATCCCCGACGCCGAGCTCGAACCCGAGCCGCCGGCCGCCGAGCAGATCGTCTCCGGGACGCCGGAGGTGACCGGGAAGGTCGTGTGGGAGTCGGCCGACGGCCGTCAGGTCCGGGGCATCTGGCAGATCACCCCGGGCGTGGTCACCGACACCGAGGCGGACGAGCTGTTCGTCGTGATCAGCGGTTCCGCCACCATCGAGATCGCGGGCGGGCCGACGCTGACGGTCGGGCCCGGCGACATGGCGGTGCTGCGCGAGGGTGACCGTACGACGTGGACGGTGCACGAGACGCTGCGCAAGGCGTACGCCGTCAACCTGTAGGCCCTCTACGCCACTTGGCGCCGCCCGCTCGCCACGGTGCAGGAACTGTCCGGCCGGTCGTGGTGGAGGGGGCGACGGCGCCCGACAGGGCGGACAGCGCCTAAGCCCGCCCGTCCCCGGGGGCGCGACCGGGTACCGGCTCGGGCCCGGCCGCTCCCGGCGGCGCGGTCGTGCCCCTGATCTCCAGGGTGGGCGCGGTCAGATGGACCTCGCCCGCTCCCCCGGGGTCCTCGAAGCGGGCCAGGAGGCGGCGGGCGGCGCGGCGGCCGACCTCGTGGCCGGCGTTGTCCACGGTGGTCAGCCACAGGTGGCGCAGCCGGGAGATGCTCGTGTTGTCGTAGCCGGTCACCGACAGGTCGTGGGGGACGCGCAGGCCGAACTCCTCGGCGGCCGACAGCGCGCCGACCGCCGCGATGTCGTTGACGGCGAGCACGGCGGTGGGCCGGCGCGGCCGGCCGAGCAGTCGGACGGTGCCGCGGTGTCCGCCCTCCTCCGTCATGTCGGTGGGCTCGACCAACGCCTCGCCGGCGAGGCCGTGCGCGCGCATGGTCGCCTCGAAGCTGCGCAGGCGCAGCTCACCGACGGCTCCGTAACCCGCGAGGTGCGCGATGCGGCGGTGGCCGAGGCCGATGAGGTGCTCGGTGGCCAGCCGGGTGCCCTGCTCGTCGTCGCCGGCGACGACGTCGACACCGGGCGGCACCGGTTCGCGGGCGCCGGCGACGACGACGGGGATCCGCTCGGCGACCGCGCCGAGCGCCGCCGGGTCGGGCAGCGTGCCGACCACGACCAGGCCGTCGACCCGGAGGTCCATGAAGGGACCGGCGGGGTCCTGGCCGGCGCGCCGGTTCAGGCGGGCGTCGGCGAGCAGCATGTGCAGGCCGTGGTCGTGCAGCAGGGGGTTCAGGCCGTCCAGGAGGTCCACGTACCAGGGGTTGCGCAGGTCGTGGAGCAGGACGCCGACGGTGCGGGTGCGCTGTTCGCTGAGGCTGCGGGCGGCCGTGTTGGGGCGGTAGCCCAGTTCGCGCACGGCGCGCAGCACGGCCTCACGCTTCTCCGGCCGCACCTGACCGGAGCCGCGCAGCACCAGCGACACCAGCGACTTGGAGACGCCGGCATGGTCGGCCACGTCGCGGATGGTCGGCGCTCTCATGGCATGGACCGTTCCATGAGCCTCTCCGCTTGTCAAAGGGCGGTCTGCTGCCGCCGGAGCTCCGCCGTCCCCCGGCCGGGGGGTTGACAGCGCCCACGACCGCACTCAGGGTGGGCCGGACAAGACATGGACCGGTCCAAAAAGCGGGGACCGGCACCAACGGTTCGAGGAAGTCCGAAGAGGGGCTGTCATGGTGGATGCGCCGGCGGATGGGTTCGGGGTCGCGGTCGTCGGGTTCGGGTGGATGGGCCGGGTGCACACCCAGGCGTACCTCCGCGTCCCGCACCACTATCCGGAGCTGCCACTGCGTCCGAGGCTGGTGGCGGTCGCCGAGGAGGTGCCGGGCCGGGCCGAGCGGGCCGCCGCGCAGTTCGGGTTCGCCTCGGCCACCCGCGACTGGCGCGAGGTGGCCGACGATCCTCGGGTCCGGGCCGTGAGCATCACCGCCCCCAACTTCCTGCACCGGGAGATCGGGGTGGCGATGGCCGAGGCCGGCAAGCACCTCTGGATCGAGAAGCCGGTGGGCCTGACGGCGGCCGACGCGCGGGCGGTCGCCGACGCCGTCGCCCGGGCCGGTGTCCAGGGCGCGGTGGGCTTCAACTACCGCAACGCGCCTGCCGTGGAGGCGGCCCGCGAGCTGATCGCGTCCGGGGGGATCGGCACCGTCACCCATGTCCGGGTCCGGCTGTTCAGTGACTACGCGGCGCATCCGGAGGGCGCGCTGACCTGGCGGTACGAGCGGGAGCGCGGCGGCAGCGGAGTGCTGGGCGACCTCGCTTCGCACGGGGCGGACCTGGCCCGGTACCTCCTCGGCGACATCGCGTCGCTGACCGCCGACACCGCGGTCTTCGTGCCGCGCCGGGCCCGCCCGACCGGCGCGACCGCCGGCCACTCCCGGGCCGCGGGCGGTGAACTGGGCCCGGTCGAGAACGAGGACTACGTCAGCTGTCTGCTGCGCTTCGCCTCCGGTGCCCGCGGTGTCCTGGAGGCGTGCCGCGTCTCGGTGGGCGAGCAGAACAACTACGGCTTCGAGGTGCACGGCACCACGGGCGCGGTGTTCTGGGACTTCCGCAGGATGAACGAGCTCGGCGTCAGCCGCGGCACGGCCTACCAGGACCAGCCCGTGAGCACGGTGTATGTCGGCCCGGGTGACGGGGAGTTCGGCGCCTTCCAGCCCGGCGCCGCCAACGCCATGGGCTACGACGACCTCAAGGTCGTCGAGGCCCACCGGTTCCTGCGCTCCGTCGCCGAGGGCAGGCCGTACGGGGCGACCCTGCCGGACGCCGTGCGCAGCGCCGCCGTACTGGACGCGATGGCGCGCTCCGCCGACAGCGGCACCTGGGTCGACGTGGAGACTGCACCCTGACGGGAGCGCGCCGCGATCGGACGGCACCGCGAGGGGACCGCGCCACTACCGGACGGCACCGCGAGGCGTGGGATCGGCGCGGCCAGGCATCCGGTCGGTGCGGTCGGCCGCGGGCGCCCGGGGTCCCGCGCCCGTGCGGCGCGGGCCCGCGCCGCGCCGTGCCGGCGGTCAGCCCGACGGCGCCCGCGGCGGCAGGTTGTACGGCGTGACCACCTGGATCGCCGACGGCAGGGTGGGTCCCGCGGGCGGCAGCGCGCCGTGCGCCCGCATCACGATGTGACACGCCTCCCGCATGTCGCGGCGCAGGTCGTGGTGGAGGACGACGGACAACCGCTGCTCGCGCAGCAGGCGGGTGTTGTCGTGGTCGAGGTCGTGGGCGATGAACACCGCGCACTCCCGGCCGAGGTCCGCGAACGCCCGCAGGGTGGCGATGTTGCCGCCACCGATGGAGTACACGGCCCTGATCCGCGGGTCGCGCTCCAGGGCGGCGCGGACCAGGTCGTACTGCGTGGCGTCCAGGCCCTGCCCCTCGGTGATCTCGACCAGGGCGCGGTCCGGGTGCCCGGCGCGCATGGCGCTGCGGAAACCCATCTCGCGTTCCTCCTCGTTGCGGAAGAAGCCGCTGCTGAGACTGGTGAGCACGTTCCCGGGGCGCGCGCCCAGCCACTGGCCCATCAGATAGGCGGCCGTCGCGCCCGCCGCACGGTTGTCCATGCCGACGTAGGCGAGCCGCGCAGTGGAGGGCAGGTCGGTCACCAGGGTCACCACGGGGATGCCGGCGTCGGCGATCCGGCCGACCGCCGCGGCGACCTCGGGGACGTCGGGCGCCTTGAGGATGACGCCCTGCGAGCCGCGCCGGGCGATCCGGTCCAGGGTCCTGGTCAGCTCCGCCACCGGGCCGGTCTCCCGGAAGTGGAACCGCGAGCGCACGACGGCGGGGTGCAGCCCCGGCAGTTCCTCCTCCAGGGCGGCCCGTACGGCGGTGGAGAACCGCTCCGGGGTCTGCATCACGATGTCGACCATGAAGGTACGGCCGACCAGCCGGACCTGGGTGCGCTGGCGGTCCAGGTCGGCGATGGCCTGCCGGACCTCCTGCGCGGTGCTCCCCCGTACCCCGCCGCGGCCGTTGAGGACCCGGTCCACGGTGGCTTCGCTCAGGCCCGCCTGACGCGCGATCTCCCGGATCGGGAAAGGGTGGCCCATGCGGAGGCTCCTTGAGGGGTTTTTGACGGTCGCCTGCCGGTTGTTCGACGGCTTTGTACTGACAAGAATGACAGAGCCGTATCGCTCCGCCCGAAGGGACGACGATGTCCTTCCTCTCCGTACGACGACGTGCCTGGCTGTCCGAGCAGGACTGCGACCTCGACGCCCTCCGCGCCCTCGTGGAGCGGACCACCGACCTCGCGGACCACCCGCACGCCTCGTCGGTGACCCACAACGTCCTCGTCTACGAGAGCGAGCGGCTGCGCGGGCTCGCGGACCGCCGGGAGGTGCAGGCCGAACTCGTGCGCGCCCTCGACGAGGGGCCCGGCATCGTGGTCCTGCGGGGCGCGTTCCCCGACCCGGCGGTCGTGGACCGGCTCACCGCCGTCTTCGACGCCCTGATCGACGGGCAGCGCGCCTCGGGCGCGAGCGCCGGTGACCACTTCGCCGCGCCGGGCGCCAACGACCGGGTGTGGAACGCGCTGGAGAAGGCCGCCCGGCACGACCCCGAGGCGTTCGCCGACTACTACGCCAACGACATGCTGGCGCTGGTCTCGGCCGCCTGGCTCGGCCCCGGCTACCAGGTCACCTCGCAGGTCAACGTGGTCAACCCGGGCGGAGCCGCGCAGAGCGTGCACCGCGACTACCACCTGGGGTTCCTGTCGAACGAGGCGGCGGCCGCGTATCCCGCGCACGTGCACCGCCTCTCCCCCGTGCTCACCCTCCAGGGGGCGGTCGCGCACTGCGACATGCCCGTGGAGTCGGGTCCGACGATGTACCTGCCGTACTCGCAGTCCTACGAACCGGGCTACCTCGCCTGGCGACTGCCCGGGTTCCAGGCGTACTTCGGGGAACGGCACGTCCAACTCCCGCTGGCCAAGGGCGACGCCGTCTTCTTCAACCCCGCGCTGTTCCACGCCGCCGGCACCAACCGCTCCCCCGACATCCGGCGTACGGCCAACCTGCTCCAGGTGTCCTCCGCGTTCGGGCGGGCGATGGAGACGGTGGACCGCGAGGCGGTCGTGGAGGCCGTGTTCCCGGTGCTGCTGCGGCGCGCCGCCGAGGGCGCCGGCGAGGAGTGGCTGGACCGCGTGATCGCCGCGAGCGCCGAGGGCTACCCGTTCCCCACCGACCTCGACCGCGATCCGCCGGTCGAGGGGCTCGCGCCGCCGTCCCAGGCAGACACGGTGCGGCGGGCGCTGCGCGAGACGTGGACGCCCGCGGCCCTGCGCGACGAACTGAAGGCCGCCGCGGTGCGGCGCCAGAGCTGAAAGGGCCGTCCACTCATGGGACTACTCGACGACAGGATCGTCCTGGTCAACGGCGGCAGCCAGGGGGTCGGCGCCGCCATCGCGCGGGCCGCGGCCCGCGAGGGCGCCGCGGTCGCCGTGACCGGGCGGCGCCCGGAGCCGGGCGAGGCGCTGGTGGCCGAGCTGACGGCCCTCGGCAGCAAGGCGATGTTCGTACGCGCCGACCTCGCCGACGCCGAGCAGGCGAAGACGTCGGTGGCCGAGGTGGTCGCCGCGTACGGCCGCGTCGACTGCCTGGTCAACTCCGCCGGGCTCACCTCGCGGGGCACGCTGCTCGACACCACGCCGGAACTCTTCGACCAGCACATCGCGATCAACCTCCGGGCGCCCTTCTTCGCGATGCAGGCGGCGGTCGCTGACATGGTGGCGCGCGAGTCGCCCGGCACGGTCGTCAACATCATCACCTCGTCGGCGCACGGCGGTCAGGCGTTCCTGGCGCCCTACGTGGCGGCCAAGGCCGGGCTGATCGGCCTGACCCGCAACGCGGCGCACGCCCACCGCTGGGACCGCGTCCGGATCAACGGCCTGAACATCGGCTGGACGGCCACCGAAGGCGAGGACGCGACCCAGCGGGCCTTCCACGGCGCCGGGGACGACTGGCGCGAGGAGGCAGCCGCCCGTCTCCCGATGGGCAAACTCGGCCAGCCCGACGAGATCGCCGACTTCGTGGTCCTCCTCCTCTCCGACCGCTCGGGCGTGGTCACCGGCTCGGTCATCGACTGGGACCAGAACGTACTGGGCGGACTGGACTGACCTCACGACCCAGGCCGACGGCCCCACCCTCCAGCCCGCCCGCACAGCCCGTCCGGCGACCGTCCAGCCCGTCGGACGACCACACAGCCCGGCGACCATCCAGCCCGTCCGGCGTTCGAGGACGAGCCCGAAGGGCGACCGGGGCCCGGGGCAGAGCCCCGGCAACGGACAGCACCCACACACGAAAGCAGCGGAGCTCATGCGCATCGGAATCCTCGGCCTCGGCCGCATCGGCGCCTTCCACGCCGAGACCCTCTCCGGCCTCGACGCGGTCGACTCCCTCGTCCTCGCCGACCCGTTCGCGGACGCCGCCAAGGTGGCCGCCGAGCGGTTCGGCGGCGAGGTCGCGGACTCGCCCGAGGCCGTGCTCGCCGCCGGGGTGGACGGGGTCGTGGTGGCCGCCGCGACGGACGCCCACCCCGGTCTGATCCTCGCCGCCGTCGAGGCGGGCGTCCCCGTGTTCTGCGAGAAGCCCGTCGCCCGCACGATGGCGGAGGGCGTCGCGGTGCTCAAGGCGGTTGAGGGCAGCGACGTGCCCATCCAGATCGGCTACAACCGCCGCTTCGACGCCGGGTTCGTGGCCGCCCGGGCCGCGGTGCGCGCCGGTGAACTGGGCAAGCTGCACACCGTACGGTCGACCACGCTGGACCCGGCGCCGCCGCCGGCCGCGTACGTCGCCGGCTCCGGCGGCATCTTCCGGGACTGCTCGGTGCACGACTTCGACATCATCCGCTGGGTGACCGGACGCGAGGTGACCGAGGTGTACGCCGTGGGCGGCAACCGGGGCGCCGAGTACATCAAGGAGGCCGGCGACGCCGACACGACGGGCGCGCTCCTGACCCTGGACGACGGCACGATCGCCGTCATCTCCAACAGCCGCCACAACGCGCGGGGTTACGACGTCCGCATGGAGCTGCACGGCTTCGCGGACTCCATCGCGGTGGGACTGGAGGACAAGCTGCCGCTGCGGTCGGTGGAACCCGGGGTGACCTTCCCGGCGGGCACTCCGCACGACTTCTTCATGGACCGCTTCACAGCGGCCTACCGGGCCGAACTCACCGCGTTCACCGAGGTGGTGGCCGGGAACCGGCCCTCGCCGTGCACGGTGGCGGACGCCCTGGAGGCGGGGTGGATCGCGGAGGCGTGCACGCTGTCGCTGCACGAGCACCGGCCGGTGACGATCGCGGAGGTCCGCTCCGTCTGACGGAGTTCCGTAAGGGCACGGCGTGACTCCCGCGGGAGTCACGCCGTGCCCTTACGACTGTCACTTGGCGGCTGGTTGGGCCGGCAGGTTGAACACGTGGTCCGGAGAGATGATCTTCGTGATCGCGTCTCCGAAGAGCGTGCTGGGCTCGCTGTTCTTGTAGTTGATGTCGGTGTTCAGCATCACGACCAGGGTCGCCTGCGCCGACGGCAGGTAGATGGTGAGCGACTCGTAGCCGGGCAGGGAGCCGTTGTGGCCGATCCAGCCCTGCACGTCGAAGATGCCGAGGCCGTACCCGGTGCCCGGGATCGGGGTCGGCGGCGTGGTGAGCCGCTGCTTCTGGGTCGGGGCGCTGATCAGCCGGTCACCGTCGGGCAGTTGGCCGGTGGCGACCGTGCGCGCCCAGACCCGGAGGTCCTGGAGCTGCGAGATCATGGCGCCGGCCGCCCACGCCCAGGACGGGTTCCAGCTGGCCGTGTTCTCGACCTTCCCGGACGCGGTCTGGTCGGTGTAACCCTGCGCGTGCGGGTCGGGGAAGAACGCGCCGTGCGGGAAGAGCGTGTGGTCCAGCCCGGCCGGCTGCAGGATCGTGTCGTGGATGTAGTCGGCGAGGGGCTGCCCGGACATCTTCTCCACGACCAGCCCGAGCAGGATCAGGTTGGTGTTGCAGTAGAAGAACTTCTTGCCCGGCGGGAACAGCACGGGATGCTTGAAGGAGTAGTCGAGCAGTTCCTGCGGGGTGAACGGCCGCTGCGGGTCGGAGGTCAGCGCCTTGAAGAAACCCTCGTCCTGCGAGTAGTTGAACAGGCCACTGCGCATGCCGGCCAGCTGACGCAGGGTGATCCGGTCACCGTTGGGGACGCCGTCGACGTACTTGCCGATGGTGTCGTCCAGGCCGATCTTGCCCTGGTCGACGAGTTCCAGCAGTGCCGTGACGGTGAACGTCTTGGTCTCGCTGCCGATCCGCAGGTACAGGTCGGACGACATCGGCTGGCCGGTGGCCTTGTCGGCGACGCCGAAGGACTTGACGTACTCGCCCTTGTCCGGCGTCCAGATGCCCACGTTCACGCCGGGCACGTTCGCCTGGTCCATGACGCGTCGTACGGCGTCGTCGACCTGCCGTCGTACGTCGGGGGTGAGGGCGCGGACGCCGTCCCCGGACGGGGACGGTGAGGGTTGTCCGGCGGTGACGGCGGAGGACGGCAGCGCCACGGCGGCCCCGCCCGCGGCCGGCACCACCAGCGCCCCCACCGCGGCGGCGACGACAACTCCTCTGCGCAGTCGGGTGCACAGGTGTGTCATGGGTACTCCCCACGCGGAGACATGCGCCGCGGACCACAGCCGTCATGAGGCGAAGGCCGGGAGCGGCCGTATCCCCACCAGCATAAAAGCGGCCACGCGCCACCGCCTCTCGACGCCGGACCGCGGGAAACCGCGCGCACCACTCACAGGCCCGCACCCGCGACCGGCCCCGCACGGACACACGCCCGGACACCCGCACCCGCATGGCGGCGACCGACCCGTCTCCCGCCACGCGACCGATCGCGAGCGTCACCACGACCACGACCGCCACCACGACCGCCCGCACCCGCACCCGCGGTTCCACCAGGCAAGTCAGCCGACCGCCGCCCCGCTTACCGCAACGCCCCTCCCCCGCACCGCACTTGTCAAGGGTTCTTCTTCTCGGGTGCCGTCGCCACAGGTGCCGTGAGGTCCTTCTCCTCCGGGAGCTCCTCCACGTCGACCCCCCGCACCTGGGACAACTCGTGCTTGAGCGCGGCGAGTTCCGTGCCGCCCGCCATGTGGTTGGTGAGTTCCTCGAGGCTCACGCTGCTGCGGTCGGCGCTGAGTTCCATCGTGCCGAGGCGCAGCACGCTGAAATGGTCGCCGACCATGTAGGCGTGGTGCGGGTTGTGGGTGATGAAGATGACGCCGAGGCCGCGGTCGCGGGCGGCGGCGATGTACTTCAGCACGACACCGGACTGCTTGACGCCGAGGGCGGCGGTGGGCTCGTCCAGGATGAGGACGCGGGCGCCGAAGTAGACGGCGCGGGCGATCGCCACGCACTGGCGCTGGCCGCCGGAGAGGGTGCCGATGGGCTGTTCCAGGTCGTCCAGGACGATGCCCATGTTGCGGAGTTCCTCGTCCGCGGTCTTCTTCATCCTCTCGATGTCGAGGCGGCGCACGGGCCAGGGGCCCTTCGTCATCTCGGAGCCGAGGAAGAAGTTGCGCCACACCGGCATCAGGGGGACGGTCGCCAGGTCCTGGTAGACGGTGGCGATGCCCCGGTCGAGGGCCTCTCGCGGGGTGGAGAAGCGCACCGGGGCGCCGTCCACCAGGAAGTCGCCCTCGGTGTGCTGGTGCAACCCCGAGATGATCTTGATGAGGGTGGACTTGCCCGCGCCGTTGTCGCCCAGCACGCAGGTGACGCGGCCGGGGTGGACGGTCAGGTCGACGCCGTGCAGGGCGCGGATGTTGCCGTAGGACTTGCCCGCGTTGCGCAGTTCGACGAGGGCGCCGTCGGCCGCCGCCGGGGCGGTGTCCTCGATGATGGCCCCGTGCGTGCCGGTTCCGTTGGTGGTTGTCATGGGATCACGTCACCTCCGGGTCGCCGTGCGCTGGACCCACAGATTGATGAGGACGGCGCCGAGGAGCATGACACCGAGGAAGGCCTTGAACCAGTCGGGGTTCCAGCCGGCGTAGACGATGCCCTGCTGGACCATGCCGAACATGAAGGCGCCGAAGACCGGGCCGATCGCCGAGCCGTAGCCGCCGGTGAGCAGGCAGCCGCCGATGACGGCCGCGGAGATGTAGATCAGCTCCTGGCCGACGCCCTCGCCGGACTGGACGGTGTTGAAGGTGAACAGCTGGTGCATGCCGACGAACCAGGCACCCAGCCCGACCAGCATGAACAGCGAGATCTTGGTGAAGGTGACCGGGACGCCGACCGCGCGGGCCGACTCCTTGTTGCCGCCGACCGCGAAGATCCAGTTGCCGTACTTGGTGCGCAGCAGGATCCAGGTGGCGATGGCCGCGAAGACCAGCCAGTAGACGATGGTGATCTTCACCTGGACGCCGCCGACGTCGAAGGAGGAGGCGAAGACCTTCTTCGCCTGGTCGAAGCCGTCCATCGTGCTGATGTCGTCGGTGGCCACGTTGGTGGTGACCAGCTTGGTCACCGCGAGGTTGACGCCCTGCAGGATCAGGAAGGTGCCCAGGGTGATCAGGAAGCTGGGCAGCCCGGTCCTGACCACCATCCAGCCGTTCAGGAAGCCGATCCCGAGGGACACGATCAGCGCGACGACCACACCGACCCACACGTTCATGGTCAGCTGGTAGCTGAGCATGCTCGCGGTGAGCGCCGAGGTGATGACGGCGACGCCGGCCGACAGGTCGAACTCGCCGCCGATCATCAGGAGCGCGACCGGCAGGGCCATGATCCCGATGGTCGACGACTGGTACAGGATGTTGGCCATGGAGCTGCCGTCGCGCACCGGGGGCGCCGCGACGAGGAAGAACACGTACACGGCGACCGCACCGAGGAACACCCCGACCTCGGGTCGCGCGAGCAGCCGGAACACCAGGGGGCGCCGCGCGGTGCGCCCGTCGGTCTTCCTTTGGCCGGGGGCCGGCGGTGTGGTCACCGCCGGCTCAGCCTGCTGGGTCATTCAGATCACCGGGTGCCCTTCGCGGCGAACTGCGCGACGGTGTCGACGTTGGTCTTGTCGACGAAGGCGGGCCCGGTCAGCACCGGCTGCTCGCCACCGCCCATGTAGTTGCCGTTGTTCTTGTAGAGCCACAGGGAGTCGATGGCCAGGTAGCCCTGGAGGTAGGGCTGCTGGTCGACCGCGAACTGGATCGTGCCCTTGCTGATGGCGCCGGTCAGCTCCTTGTTCAGGTCGAAGGTGGCGATCTTGGCCTTGCTGCCGGCGTCGCTCACCGACTGCACCGCGGTCAGCGCGAACGGGGCGCCGAGCGCGACGACGTAGTCGATGGAGCTGTCCTGCTTGAGCTTGGCGGTGATCGTCGACTTCACGGACGGCATGTCGGTGCCGTTGACGTACAGCGTCTGGGTGGAGCCGGTGAACGTCTTCTTCACTCCGTCGCAGCGCTGGGTGAGGCCGATGTTGCCCTGTTCCTGGACGACACAGACGACCTTCTTGGCGCCGGCGCCGTTGAGCCGCTTGCCGAGCGCCTCGCCGGCCACGGTCTCGTCCTGGCCGAAGAACGACATCAGGCCGAGCTTCTGCCACTCGCTGACACCGGAGTTGAGGCCGACGACGGGGATGTTCGCCGCCTTCGCCTTGCTGACGACGTCCTTCATGGCGTCCGGCTTGGCGAGGGTGATGGCGATGCCGTCGACCTTCTGGTCGATCGCGTTCTGCACCAGGGTGGCCTGGGCGCCCGCGTTCGGGTCGGCGGAGTAGACGAGCTTGACGTTGTCCTTCGCCGCGGCCGCCTCCGCACCCTTGCGGACGATGTCCCAGAAGGTGTCGCCGGGCGACTGGTGGGTGACCAGGGCGACCGTCATCCGCGGGGTGTCGGCCTTTCCGGCCGAGGCACCGGCCGCGCTTTCCTCGGCCTTCTTGCCGCCGGAGCTGCTGGAGCAGCCCGCGAGGGTCAGCGCCGCCGCCGCGGCCACGGCCACGACGGGGGCGAATCTGCGGGAGCGGGAGTGCGAAGAGCGGTCCATCTTTCCTGCACCTCACTGTGCTACGGGGGAAAGGCAAGGCGGATCACGGGGATCCGAGGCCTGGATCTGCGATAAGTCCGGGTCGTACGCCACAAAAGCGGCTGCTGTGCTGGGACGGGATTCCACCCCTTGACGCGCCCGCTGTCAATACTTTGTTAAGACATCATTTCACGCTCAGGTCCGAATGTAAGTACAAAGTATTGACAGCGTCGCCCTCCCGGACCTACACCTGGGGGGCGGCAGGCCCCTCGGGACCCGCCGCCCCGGCATAGTTCGAGGAGCGTCGCACATGGCCGAGTCAGCACAGTCCTTCGATCTGATCACGATCGACCGTACCGGAGTCGATCTCTACCCCCTGCGGTCGGGCGTACCCCTCGCCCGGACGGCGGCCCTCCGGGGGACCTCCGGCCGTTCCGCCGCACGGGTGGCCGTGGCCGCCGCCCGCCTCGGCCGCACCAGCGTCGTGGTGCACGCCGACGCACCCGACTACTTCGCCATCCGCGCGGCCCGGATCTTCTGGGTCACCGGTACGGGCCTCAGCGAGGAGCCGAGCCGCTCCGCCACCCTCGCCGCCCTCAAGGCGCGCGGCCGGGCGGGCACCACCGTCTTCGACCTCGACTGGCGCCCCGCCCAGTGGGCCGACTCCGCCTGGAAGGACCCGGAGGAGGCCCGCCCCTGCTACGCCGAGGTGCTGCGGCACGCCACGGTCGCGGTCGGCGACCTCGACGCCTGCGAGATGGCCACCGGCTCACGCGAACCGCGCGCCTGCGCCGAGGCGCTGCTCGCGGCCGGCGTGGAGCTGGCGTTGGTCCGCCAGGGCTCCCGGGGCGTGCTGGCGGTGCACCGCGACGGCACCACCGCCGAGGTCGTGCCGGGGCCCGCCGGGACGGCCGACGGCCCGGACGCCGACGCGGACACCGACATGGACGACGCGTTCGGCGGCTCGCTGTGCCACGGACTGCTGTCCGGCTGGGAGCTGGACCGGACCCTGCGCTACGCCACCGCGGCCGGCCGGCCCGCCGCCGGCGAGGGCCCCGGCTGATCCCCGCCCGCCCCTGCCCGTTCCCCGTCGTTCTCCGTCGTTCCCCGTCCCTTCTCCGTGAGGTCCCCCCGATGAGCGAGTCCACGACCCGGCGCCTGACCGTCGCCCAGGCGCTGGTGCGTTTCCTGTCCGTCCAGTACACGGAGCGGGACGGGGTGCGCCGCCGGCTGATCGCCGGCACCTGGGGCATCTTCGGCCACGGCAACGTGGCGGGGATCGGCCAGGCGCTCCTGGAGGCGGGCGAGGCGGCGATGCCGTACCACCAGGGCCGCAACGAGCAGGCCATGGTGCACGCGGCCGTCGGATACGCGCGTCAGCTGGACCGTCTGTCCGCGCAGGCCGTGACGACGTCCATCGGCCCCGGCGCCACGAACCTGGTGACCGGCGCGGCCCTCGCGACGATCAACCGCCTGCCGGTCCTCCTGCTGCCCGGCGACTACTTCGCCACCCGCCCCGCCGATCCGCTGCTCCAGCAGCTGGAGCACCCCGTCGAGGCCGACGTGTCCGTCAACGACACCCTGCGCCCGGTGTCGCGCTACTTCGACCGGGTGACCCGCCCCGAGGCGCTGATCCCCGCCGCGCTGAACGCGATGCGGGTGCTCGCCGACCCGGCGGAGACCGGCGCGGTCACCCTGGCGCTGCCGCAGGACGTGCAGGCGCAGGCGTACGACTGGCCGGAGGAGTTCTTCGCCGACCGCGTCTGGCGGGTACGGCGTCCCGTGCCCGACCCCGCCGAGCTGGCCGAGGCGGTCCGCGTGATCCGGTCCGCCGCCCGCCCGCTGATCGTCGCGGGCGGCGGGGTGCACCACAGCGAGGCCGAGGAGGCGCTCAGGGCGCTGGTGGACACCACCGGCATCCCGGTCGCCTCCACCCAGGCGGGCAAGGGGTCCCTGCGCCACGACCACCCGGCCGACCTCGGCGGCATCGGCCACACCGGCACGGCGGTCTGCGACGACATCGCCCGCACCGCGGACCTGGTGATCGGCGTCGGCACCCGCTACAGCGACTTCACGACCGCGTCCGGCACGCTCTTCCAGCACCCGGACGTCCGGTTCGTCAACCTCAACATCACCGCGTTCGACTCCCACAAGCTGGCGGCCCGAACGGTCGTCGGGGACGCCAGGGCGGCCCTGGAGGCCCTCGGGGCGGCCCTGGGCGGGCACCGGGTGGACGGCGCGTACGAGGCCGAGTACCGGGCCGGGAAGGACGCGTGGGGGCGGGTCGTCGACGCGGCCTGCCGCGCCGACGACGACAGCGCCGTACCCACCCAGACGCAGCTGCTCGGCGCGCTGGACGCCGTCGTCGGCGACGAGGACGTGGTGATCAACGCGGCCGGTTCGCTCCCCGGCGACCTGCACAAGCTGTGGCGGGCCCGGAGCCGGCGCCAGTACCACCTGGAGTACGGCTACTCGTGCATGGGCTACGAGATCCCGGCCGCGATCGGCGTCCAGCAGGCCGCGCCGGGCGTCCCGGTCTGGGCCCTGGTGGGCGACGGCACCTACCTGATGATGCCCACCGAGATCGTCACCGCCGTCCAGGAGGGGCTGCCCGTCAACCTGGTCCTGGTCCAGAACCACGGGTACGCCTCCATCGGCGGCCTGTCGGAGTCGGTGGGCGGCGAGCGCTTCGGCACCGCCTACCGCCACCGGGCCGCCGACGGCACCTTCCGCGGGGCGCCGCTCCCGGTCGACCTCGCCGCCAACGCGGCCAGCCTCGGCATGGACGTGCTGCGCGCCAAGACCGTCCGCGAGCTGCGCGAAGCACTGGCCACGGCCCGCGCCTCGGACCGGCCGACCTGCGTGTACGTCGAGACCGACCCAGCGGCCACCGCTCCCGGCGCCGAGGCCTGGTGGGACGTGCCCGTGGCCGAGGTGTCCACGCGCGAGGCCGCGACGGAGGCCCGCGAGCGGTACGAGCGGGACGCCGCCGCCCGCAGGCGCCACCTGTGACCCCCGTGCCGGCCCCTTCTGACTCCTCCCAGGGAGGTACGTCCATGGTCAGGACCCACGGCTACCCGCGTGCCGTGACCGCCTCCGCACTCGACTCCGTGGACTTCGCCCTGGACCGGGGCAGTCCGGTGCCGCTGTACTACCAGCTCGCACGGCAGCTGGAGGCGGCGATCGAACACGGCGCCCTCGCCCCCGGAAACCTCCTGGGCAACGAGATCGACCTGTCCGTCCGCCTCGGCCTGTCCCGGCCCACGGTCCGCCAGGCCATCCAGACCCTGGTGGAGAAGGGGCTGCTGGTGCGCCGCCGCGGCGTGGGCACGCAGGTCGTGCACAGTCAGGTGAAACGCCCGCTGGAACTCAGCAGCCTGTACGACGACCTGGAGGCCGCCGGACAGGGGCCGACCACGCAGGTCGTGCGCAACGAGAGCGTGCCCGCCTCCGCCGACGTGGCCGCCGCCCTCGGCGTCGCGGAGGGCGCCGAGGTGACGATCCTGGAACGGCTGCGCAGCACCCACGGCCAGCCCGTGGCCCTCCTGTGCAACCACCTGCCCCCGGACCTGGTCGAACTCGACACCGGCCGGCTGGAGTCGACCGGCCTCTACCGCGTGCTGAGGTCCGCCGGCATCACCCTGCACAGCGCCCGCCAGACCATCGGCGCCCGCTGCGCCACCGCGCGGGAGGCGGCGCGCCTGGACGAGCGGGAGGGGGCCGCCCTGCTGACCATGCAGCGCACGGCCTACGACGACACCGGGCGGCCGGTCGAGTACGGCACGCACATCTACCGCGCGTCCCGGTACACGTTCGACTTCCAGCTGCTCGTCAGACCCTGACGGCGCCGTCGCCGGGTTCGGCGGGGCCGGCGAACGGCCCCTCCAGCGCCGCCCACTGGAGCAGCATGATGGTCTTGGCGTCGGCGATCTCCCCGGTGCGGATCATCTCCAGTGCGCGGTGGAAGGGCAGTTCGAGGATCTCGATGTCCTCGCCCTCCTCGTCCAGGCCGCCCCCCGCGTGGGTGCGGGTCGACGAGCCGTAGGCGGCGGCGTAGAAGCTGACGCGTTCGGTGACCGAGCCCGGACTCATGTAGACGTCGAAGACGTGCCGGACCTCGCCGATGGTGTGCCCGGTCTCCTCGACCACCTCGCGCCGGACGGCGACCTCCGGGTGCTCGTCCTCGTCGTCGAGGAGTCCGCCGGGCGTCTCGATCAGCATCCCGTCGGGATGGCCGTTGACGTACACCGGGAACCGGAACTGGCGGGTGAGCAGCACGGTCCGGCGTCGCGCGTCGTACAGCAGCATGGTGGCGCCGTTGCCGCGGTCGTGCGTCTCGCGTTCCTGGGTGCTCCAGGTGCCGTCGGCGTTCCGCACGTCGAAGGTCGTGGTGCGCTCGACGTACCAGTGGCTGGACAGGAGGGTCACGTCCCGGACCTTGACGCGCGGGTTCCCGGTCAGGTCGCGGCCGGTGCGGTCGAGCCCGGTGCGGCCCCGGCGGTCGGGGGTGTCGACGCCGGCGGTCATCGGGCACCCGCGGTGCGGGAGGAACAGATCAAGGTGGTCATGCTCGCTTCTACCATCCGTACGACACCGCGGTCGCGCGGATTCTCCCCCGCGCCGGTCCGGCGGGCGCCCGACGGCACCCACCGGACGGGAGTTCAGCGCAGGGCGGCGGGGCTGTCGTCGAGGAATCCGCCCGACTGGTGCCGCCACAGCTTCGCGTAGGCGCCGTCCGCGGCGAGCAGCTCCTGGTGGGTCCCCTGTTCGACGATCCGGCCGCGGTCCAGGACCACGAGCCGGTCCATGCCGGCGACCGTGCTCAGCCGGTGCGCCACCACGAGCGCCGTCCGCCCCTCCATGAGCCGCCACAGCGCCTTCTGGACGAGGATCTCGCTCTCCGAGTCCAGCGCGCTGGTCGCCTCGTCGAGCAGCAGGATCGGCGCGTCACGCAGGATGGCCCGGGCGAGGGCGACGCGTTGACGCTGTCCGCCGGACAGCTTGACGCCCCGCTCCCCCACCATCGTGTCGAAGCCCTGGGGCAGCCCGTCGGCGAACTCGGTGACGTGCGCCGCGTCGGCGGCCCGGCGGATCTCGGCGTCGGTGGCGTCCGGCCGGGCGAAGGCGATGTTGTCCCGCAGGGTGCGGTGGAACATCGCCGGGTCCTGCGGGACGTAGGCGAGCAGCCCGCGCAGGTCGGCCTGGCGCAACCGGCTGATGTCCCGGCCCCCGATGAGGATGCGGCCGGCGTCGATGTCCGTCATCCGCAGCAGCAGCCGGGTGAGCGTGGTCTTGCCGCCGCCGGACCGGCCCACCAGGCCGATCCGCGCCCCGCCGGGCACCGCCAGGTCGAGGCCGTCGAACAGCGGACGCCCGCCCCCGTGGGAGAACGTCACCCGCTCGAAGCGGACGTCGGCGTCCGCCGGCACCGGATCGGGCGACGGCGGGTCGAGCACGGTCGGCGGCACCAGCAGCAGTTCGGTGAACTGGGCGGCCTCCGTCATCGAGCTCTCCAGCCGGCGGTAGATCTGGTTGAACTCGAACATCATGCGGGTCGCGTTGGAGTAGTAGGTGAAGGCGACCACGACGGCCTCCACGCCGTGCCCACCGCCGGTGAGCGTGACCGCGAGCAACAGGCCCAGCCCGTTGGTCAGTACGGACATCGGCGCGACCAGTGTGTCGATGCGCAGGTTGCCGTAGTCCCACGACCGGAGGGTGAGGCGCCGTGAGGCCGCGACGCGCGAGCGGTGCTCGGCGGCCTCGTGCTTTTCGGCGGCGAACGCCCGGACGGTGTCCATGTTCATCAGGCTGTCGGCGACATGCCCGGAGACCCGCGCGATGGCCTCCTCGCGCCGGTCGACGAGCGCCTGACGGCGGCGGATGAGCGGCACCACGCACAGCGCGGTCAGGGTGATCATCACCAGCAGTCCCACGACCAGCAGCGGCTCGTAGCGCCACAGCACCACGGCGCCGAAGACCAGCGGGACCAGAGCGCCCACGACCTGGAACGTCATCGTGTCGACCCACTCCTCGAAGCGGGAGGCGAAGCTCAGCACCCGCTTGGTGAGCGACCCGGCGAAGTTGTCGTGGAAGAACGCGGCGTCCTTGGCGAACAGTTCGTCCATGCCGATCACGTACAGGTGCTCGATGCCGAGGGCGTCCAGGCGGTTGAGGTGGTGCAGGCCGAGGCGCCACAGCCCCTCCGCCAGCAGCAGCGTGCCGCCGAAGCCGAGGACGTAGGGCAGTGTCGGGCCGAGACCCGTCGCGCTGCCGCCGGCCAGCCGGCCGACGAGCTTGGCGACGATCAGCGGCGCGACGTAGTTGGTGCCGATGATGCCCAGGGCGGGCAGCAGCATCGCGGGGAGCGTCAGCCGCCGCAGGCGGACCAACTCCCGTCCGTAGTACCGCAGGGCGAGCAGCACCGCGCCCCTGCCCGGCGCGGACTCGCGTGGTCGAGGCGATCCCATCCCCACTCCGTGGTGTGTGGGCGGCGGCCCGCCCCCACACCGGTGGGAGGGGGTGCCGCCGCGTCGGTGGCCGGACGAAGCTTCGGTTCGGGTCGTGCTCCCGCGCGGAGCCGTCCGGCGGGCGGGCACGACGACAAAGCCCCCGCGCGACTCGCGGGTGAGCGGGCGGCAGGGGGGCCGGAGACCGAAGTGTCCCGCGACGCCGTCCGCACGGTCCAAGCGTTTTTCCCGGCCACCGGCCGGTCGCGGAACCCCGCGGTCCGTACGCGCGGGGTGGCGGGCGGGCTCACAGCGGAGGCCGTCTCCTCGTCCACGAGGAAACGGCCTCTGATCTGCGACTTCGTAAAGTCGGGACGACAGGATTTGAACCTGCGACCCCTTGACCCCCAGTCAAGTGCGCTACCAAGCTGCGCCACGTCCCGGTGCGTTGCCCGCGGCTGAACCGCGTGCACGCGCGGACAGTACTTTACCCCACACGGGGGCCCCGCCGGAGCGGTCCGGGGCGGGGGGACAATCGGGGCATGGGCAGCACATCGTCAGGACGGCCGGTGGACGCGCGGGACCGGGACAACGAGGGGCGGGCGCGCAACGCCAGGCCGCGGGACGGCCTCGGGCGGCCCCTGCCCTACGGCGCGACGGGAGTGGCCCGGCAGCCCGAGGGCGTGGTCCGGGCACCGGAGGCGAGCGTCACCGAGGCGCAGGAGCTGCTGGACGCCGGCCGCCCCTTCCACGCGCACGAGGTGTTCGAGGACGCGTGGAAGTCGGGGCCGCCGGAGGAACGTGAGGTGTGGCGCGGGCTCGCCCAGCTCGCCGTCGGTCTCACGCACTCCGCGCGGGGCAACGTCACGGGCGGCGCCCGGCTGCTGCGGCGCGGGGCCACGGCGGTGGAGGGCTGGGCGACGGCCACCGGACGCGGGCGGCCGTACGGCATGGATCTGACCGGCCTGGCCGACTGGGCGCGCGAGCTGGCGCGGGCCGTGGAACGGGGCGAGGGCCCGGTGGACGCGCGGGAGCGGGCACCGCGGCTGCGGGGGGCCGGGACGGCGTAGCGGCCGCACCGCGCCGGACACGTCACCGCCGGACCGGGCGCCCCGGATCACCGCATCGCCGGACCCGGCACCCCCGGATCACCGCATCGCCGGACCCGGCACCCCCGGGGCGCCGCACCACCGGGCCGGTACCCCCGGGCTCCGCATCGCCGCTCACCGGCGCCGACGCGGTGTGCCCGCTGTCAGTGGCGTGCGGCAGACTCGGGGCGTGCGAAAGATTCATGTCATCGGTATCGGCGCGGGCGACCCCGACCAGCTGACCCTCCAGGCGGTGCGGGCGCTGCGCGGCACGGACGTGTTCTTCCTGCTCGACAAGGGCGAGGTGAAGAACGACCTCGTGCAGCTCCGCCGGGACCTGCTGGACACGCATGTGCCCGAGGGGACGTACCGCGTGGTCGAGGCCCGTGACCCGGACCGGGACCGGTCCGCGGGCGGCGCCGCCTACTCCCCCGCCGTCGGGGACTGGCGCAGCGCCCGCGCCGGCATCTACGAGCGGCTGATCACCGAGGAACTGGGCGAGTCCGAGACCGGCGCGTTCCTGGTCTGGGGCGACCCCGCGCTGTACGACAGCACGCTGGGCATCCTCGACGAGATCCGCGCGCGCGGCGCGGTCGACTTCACCCACGACGTCGTGCCGGGCGTCAGCAGCGTCTCCGCGCTCGTGGCCCGGCACCGGACCGGCCTCAACCGGGTCGCGCGGCCCGTGCAGATCACCACCGGGCGGCGGCTGGCCGAGGGCTTCCCGGAGGGTGTGGACGACGTGGTGGTGATGCTGGACGCCCACCAGACCTTCCGTCAGTACGCCGACCAGGACATCGACATCTACTGGGGCGCCTACATAGGCACCCCGGACGAGATCCTCGACTCCGGCCCGATCGCGGAGGCCGCGCCGCGCATCGAGCGACTGCGCGCCGAGGCCCGCGAACGCAAGGGCTGGATCATGGACACGTACCTGCTGCGCAGGCATCCGCGGGAGTGAGACGCGGGACGCGCGGGGGCACTCGCGCGTTCCCCGCGCCCCTCTCGAAAACCGCGCGCCGGGCTGGGGCCGCCGCCGCGGGCGATCGACCCGATGCGGGGCTCGGTGATCACTCCGGGCTGAGGTCCCCGGCCGCCCGGCGGAAGGGGGCGGGTCCGGCGGCCAGTCGGTCGAGGACGCCCGCCACGTCGGGGACCGACACCACGCCCTCCGGCAGGGCGGGCCGCCGTACCACCACGACGGGCAGGGCGAGTTGTCGCGCGGCCGTCAGCTTGGCCGCCGTCGCCGCTCCCCCGCTGTCCTTCGTCACCAGGACGTCCACGCGGTGTTCGCGCAGCAGCGCCGACTCGCCGGCCACGGTGAACGGGCCCCGCGCGAGCAGCACCCGGGTCTGCGGAGGCAGCGGCGGCTCGGGTGCCTCCACCGACCGTACGACGAAGTGAAGGTCCGTCAGCCGGGCGAAGGCCGCCAGGCCCAGGCGTCCGGTGGTGAGGAACACCCGGCTGCCGAGCCGTGGCAGCAGGTCCGCCGCCGCGGCCAGGGACGCGACCGGGTGCCAGCGGTCCCCGGGACCGGCTTGCCAGCCCGGCCGGCGCAGCACCAGGGCCGTGACCCCGGTCGCCGCCGCGGCCCGCGCCGCGTTCGCCGTGATCGTCTCCGCGAACGGGTGGGTGGCGTCGACGAGCGCGTCCACCCGGTGCTCGCGCAGCCAGTGCGCGAGGCCGTCCGCACCGCCGAACCCGCCGACGCGGACCTCGCCGGGGAGCGCTCCCGGCCGTGCCACGCGGCCCGCGAGGGAGGTGGTGACGCGGGTCCCGGGGCGGGCGGCGAGTGCGGCGGCCAGCTCCCGGGCCTCGGTGGTGCCGCCGAGGATCAGGACGTGGGGGGACATGCGGACGAGCGTACGAGGGGTCTGTCCCGGGGGTGCGGGGCGGGTCAGCGCAGGAGGAGCTGCAGGCCGCCCACGACCGTCGCCGCGATCACCAGCCGCTCGAACAGCCGCTGGTTGATCCGGGTCACCGCCCACTTCCCGAGGAACGCGCCGGGCACGACGAACAGCACGAGCGCCGCGTCCAGCAGCAGCGAGCGGCCGTCGATCAGGCCGAGGCCGACGCTGAAGGGCACCTTGGAGACGTTGACGATCAGGAAGAAGAAGGCGGAGGTCCCGAGGAAGCCGAGCTTCCGGAAACCCGCGGACAGGAGATACAGCGACATCACCGGGCCGCCCGCGTTGGCGACCATCGTGGTGAAGCCGCCGAGGACGCCGTAGGAGCGCGCCCGGACGCGGCCGGCGCGGGTGGTGACCGACTCCGGGTCCGGCCGCGCGTCGGCGGCGCGGCGGCGCCACACCGTCACCGCGGCCATCAGCAGCAGGATCGCGCCGATCGAGGTGCGTACGACCGCGTCGTCCGCCCACACCAGGAACAGCGTGCCCGCCACCACGCCCGCCGCGACCGCGGGGAACAGCCGCCACAGCGTCGGCCAGTGCGCGTGCCGCCGGTAGGTGAGGACGGCCAGCACGTCCCCGGCGATCAGGATCGGCAGCAGCACGCCGGTGGAGGCGCGGGCCGGCAGCACGGCCGCGAAGACCGCGAGGCTGACCGTGTTGGCCCCGCTCACGGCGGTCTTGGAGAAGCCGACGAGCAGGGCCGCGGCGGCGAGGGCGGCGAACCCCCAGGCGGTGATGTGCCAGAGCGTCATGGTGTTCATGGGGACGCTGATGCTATGTGCACGCATCGACCCGGCGTAAGGAGCGTCTCGACAGGTGGCCGATGTCTGGGGCGGGCGCTGGGGGACGGTCAGTGGCGCTCGACCAGGATCGCGCTGCCCTGGCCGACGCCCACGCACATGGTCGCCAGGCCGCGGGCCGCCCCCGTACGCCGCATGCGGTGCAGGAGGGTCGTCAGGATGCGGGCGCCCGAGCAGCCCAGCGGATGGCCCAGGGCGATCGCGCCGCCGCTCGGGTTGACCAGGTCCTCGTCGATGCCGAGCTGGTCCACGCAGGCGAGTGCCTGGGCGGCGAACGCCTCGTTGAACTCGGCCTCCTGGAGGTCCCCGGTCTCCCAGCCGGCGCGGGCCAGTGCCTTGCGGGTGGCGGGCACCGGCCCGATGCCCATCACGTCCGGGTGGACCCCGGCCGAGGCGCCGGCGACGTAGCGGCCCAGGGATTCGAGGCCCAGCTCGCCGAGGGCCTCCTCGCTGACCAGGAGCAGACCGGCCGCGCCGTCGTTCATCGGTGAGGCGTTGCCGGCCGTGACCGTGCCGTCGGCGCGGAAGACGGGCTTCAGGCGGGCCAGCTTCTCCAGGGAGGTGTCCTCGCGGACGCACTCGTCGCGGTCCACGACCACGCCGTCGGGCCGCCGGACCGGCAGGAGTTCGTCGTCGAAGTGGCCGTCCTTGGTGGCCAGGGCGGCCAGCCGGTGGCTGCGCAGGGCGAAGGCGTCCTGCCGTGCGCGCGGGACGCCGTAGCGCTCGGCGACCTCCTCGGCCGTCTCCCCCATGGACAGCAGTCCGTGCTGCTCGCTCATCGCCGGGTTGACCAGGCGCCAGCCGAGGCGGGTGTCGACGGTCTCGATGCGGTGCGGCAGGGCCTCGTCGGGGCGGGGCAGCACGAACGGGGCGCGGCTCATCGACTCGGAGCCGCCGGCGAGGACGACGTCGGCCTCGCCGGCGGCGATCGTGCGGGCGGCGAGGGTGACCGCCTCGAGCCCGGAGGCGCACAGCCGGTTGACGGTGGCGCCCGGCACGGTCTCCGGCAGGCCGGCCAGCAGCGCTGCCATCCGGGCGACGTTGCGGTTGTCCTCGCCGGCCTGGTTGGCGGCGCCCCAGTACACGTCGTCGACGCGGGCCGGGTCGAGCGTGGGCACGTCGGCGACCAGGCCGCGGATGACGGTCGCGGCGAGGTCGTCGGGCCGGATGCCGCTGAGGGCCCCGCGCAGTTTGCCGAGGGGGGTGCGGCGGGCGGCGGCGAAGTGGACGGGACGCACGGCGGACTCCTGACAGTCGTCGCCGGCGCCGCGACAGGCGGCGGCACCGGCCGGGCGGAGCGCGCGGCCCACCCTTAATTAGCACTGCTAGTTTTACGACTATAGCCCGACCACCGGCCCCTGGGAAGCGGTGCTCCATCCTGCGCGGACGCGGGGCCCCGGCCGGGAAGGCACCGCGTTTGCGGGAATTCGCCCGGGGCACCCGCGTACGCATGGAGTGGTTGCGACAGGCGGCCTGCGTGGGCGAGGATCCCGACTTGTTCTTCCCCGTGGGCAACAGAGGGCCCGCGCTGCGGGACGTCTCCGCGGCGAAGCGCGTCTGCGCGCGCTGCCCGGTGAGCACCCAGTGCCTGGACTTCGCGCTGCACGCCGGGCAGACCGCGGGCGTGTGGGGCGGCACCTGTGAGGAGGAACGCGACGCACTGCTCCGGATCACCATGGACGACACACGAAGGAGAAGCGCGCTATGACGGTCGTGAAGAGCACGCTGCCGGACGACGCGCGCCGGGTCGCCGGCGCCGCGCTCCAGGACACCCTGGTCGATCTGCTCGGCCTGTCCCTGACGGCGAAGCAGGCCCACTGGAACGTGGTGGGGCCGAGGTTCCGCTCCGTCCACCTCCAGCTGGACGAGACCGTCACGGCCGCACGCGACTTCGCCGACACGGTGGCGGAGCGCGCCGCCGCCCTCGGCGTGTCCCCGGACGGCCGCCCGGAGACCGTGGCCGCCGCCTTCGGCCTGCCGGGTCCCAAGGACGGCTGGCTGCGCGACACGGAGGTCGTGCAGCTGATGGTCGACTCCCTGGGGGCGGCGATCGGCCGGCTGCGCGAGCGCATCGCGACGACCGAGGAGCCCGACCCGGTGACGCAGGACCTGCTGATCGGCATCACCGCGGAGCTGGAGAAGCAGCGGTGGATGTTCGAGGCGGAGAACTTCCCGCGCGACTGACCGGTGCCGGCACGGACACGGACGGACGTGACGAGACGAAGGGACCCCGATGACCGACGCCCTCGAACTCGACGCCCTGTGGGAGGACTTCCACCGCGTGGTGAACATGACCTCCGTGGAGCTGGCCACCTGGCTGCGGGTCCGGGACGCCGACGAGAACGCGGAGCCGCTGCCCGAGACCGCCGGCTCCCCCACCGGCGAGCACGTCCTGGCGATCCTGCAGAAGCGGCGCACCGACCTCACGGACGACGACATGCAGGTGATGTACGAGGTCGTGGACGCGGTCGACGCGATGGCGGACGCCGGGAACGAACCCGAGGCGGCGAGGACGCGCCGCCGGCACCGGCTGATGGCACTGGGCCACGACCCGTCGCGACCGTGAGTCGCCGCCGCGGGCACCGCGGCACGCGGCCGCCGGGCGTCCACCGATAGGGCGGACGCCCGGCCGTCGCGTGTTCGGCGGGGCCGGGCGCCCTTCGCACGGTCGCGCCCCAGCGTGCCCGTGAGCCCCTGGCCCGTACGGCGTCGTACCGTCAGCCGCCGTCAGCCGCCGTCTCGCTCGGCCAGCAGTCGTTCCAGCCGGTCGAAGCGGTCGTGCAGGGCGTGCGCGGCCTGCTCGCCCATCTCGTGGGCGTCGTGGGCGAGGCGGTGCCGGCGCCCCCGCTCGCGTCCGACGAACCAGGTCGCCAGGGCCGCGGTGACCATGCCGTACGTCGTGATGCCGACGACCATCACCACCGCGCCCACGGATCGGCCCCACCAGGTCACCGGGTAGAAGTCGCCGTACCCGACGGTCGTCGCGGTCTCCACCGACCACCAGACGGCCTTCGGGTACGTGGTCAGGTTGGCGTTCGGCGCGCCCCGCTCGGCGGCGACCGCGGCCCACGAGCCGGTCAGCATCACCACCAGCAGGACCAGGGTCGCGGCGCCCGCCGCCTTCACGTGCAGCGAGCGGCCCTCACGGGCGAGCAGTGACCGGACCGCCCTGGCGAGGAACGCGGGCAGCATGGCCACTCCTTCGGGTCGGGGTGCCGGTGTGGCCCGGGCCCCGGCGTGCGGCAAGTGTCCTCGCGCGGGCCCGGGCGGGCATCCCGGGCGGCGCGTTCGAGTTGCCGTACGACGTGCGGTGCTGTGCGCTGGGATCAGGGGTGCCGCTCCGGCGCCCGTCCGCACGACCGAGCCGACGAAGGACCACGCCCATGCCGGCGGAGCCCCGATCCGTGCCGGAGACGTTCGCGTTCGCCTGCGCGACCTGCGGCAACACCTGGCGGACCGCCTTCCGGGTCATGTTCTTCACCGACCCCCTCGACCCCTTCGGCCTCACCACGCAGGAGTACGTCGACGAGGCGGGCCGGGCGGTCAGGTCGCCGCTGTCGGAGGCGGTCTGCCCCCGCTGCGGGGGACGCCGGGTGCGGGTCCACGACGGCGACGCGCGGTGACGCGCCGCTCACCCGAACAGGTCCTTGCGCTGGTGGGCGGGCGGTGCCGGTGGTGCGCTGGAGGGCACGTACCTCGTCCCTCGGAGGCAGCCGCGATGACCCCTCGTCCGTCCCGTCCCGTCCGCCTCCTCGCCTCGGTCCTGACGGCGGGCGCGCTGCTGATCACCACGGCCTGCTCGGACGACGGCGACAGCGGCTCGGGCTCCGCCGGGGTGACCGACTCCCCCGCCGCCCTCACCCCGGCCGGGGCGCAGGCCGCCCTCGTCACCGCGGGCGACCTCGAGGACCACTGGTCCGAGGTGGGCGACGCGGCCGGCTGGCGCGACAGCATGCTCGTCGGCACCGTCGACGTGGCCGACTTCCTCACCGCGAAGGCGGACGCCGCCGACTGCCAGAAACTGCTCGACTCCCTCCACGGCCAGGACCTGCTGGGCAAGCCGTCGGGGGCGTCCGCGCTCACCGGCTTCGAGCAGAACGACTCCCGGCTGCTGTACCAGGTCGCCGCCTACGACCCGGCCGCGCTGGACACGTCCTTCACCTGGCTGAAGTCCCTGCCCGCCAAGTGCGACAGCTTCACCGTGACCGACGGCAAGGACAAGCGGACGGTGCAGGTGATCGAGACCTCGCTGCCCGAGGAGGGCGACGCCCGGCAGGGCCTGCGCGTGACCGTGCAGGGCACCTCCGGCGGCACGCCCGCCACCCTCGCCCTGGACGTCGCGGCCGTGCGCGTGGGCACCGACGCGATCACCGTCACCGGCGGCGGCCTCGACGGGAACGAGTCCGACTCCGTCCAGAACGCGGTGCAGCAGGGCACCCCACGCCTCGAGGACGTGCAGGCCGGCAAGACGCCCGCCGGCGAACCCAGCGAACAGGACTGACTCCCGCACCGCGCCCCCACCCGGCCACCGCCGCTCGACGCGTTCACCGGACAGCGTGATCACCGGACGGCACAATGGCGGTGAGGGCGACAGACGTGCGAAGGAGCAGAGACGTGAGCGAGAGCCACACCCCGGCAGGCGGGTCGGCGAGGCTGAACACCGGTGTGGCGCACAACGCCCGCGTGTGGAACTACTGGATCGGCGGCAAGGACAACTACGAGGTCGACCAGCGGGTCGGCGAGCACGTGGCGACCATGTTCCCGCTGATCAGGGACATCGCCCGCGCGGACCGCGACTTCCTCGGCCGCGCGGTGCGGTTCCTGGCCGAGGGGCGCGGGGTGCGGCAGTTCCTCGACATCGGCACCGGACTGCCGACGGCCGACAACACCCACGAGATAGCCCAGCGCGTCGCCCCCGACGCGCGGATCGTGTACGTCGACAACGACCCCATCGTGCTGGTCCACGCCCGCACCCTGCTGACCGGCAGCCACGACGGCGTCACCGACTACATCGACGCGGACGTCCACGATCCCCAGGCCATCCTCGAACGGGCCGCCCGCACCCTCGACTTCACGCGGCCGGTCGCCGTCATGATGCTGGGCATCCTCAACTTCGTGCTGGACACCGAGAAGGCGCTGGACATCGTGCGCGGGATCATGACCGCGGTGCCCTCGGGCAGCTTCCTGGTCCTGACGCACCCGACGTTCGAGGCGGACCTCGGCGGCGAGGGGCAGATCCCGGCGATGGAGTTCTGGAACGAGAACGCCACCCCGCCGATCACCGCCCGCAGCCGTGCGGACATCGCCGCGTTCTTCGATGGACTGGAACTGCTGGAACCGGGCCTGGTGTCGTGCGCGCAGTGGCGTGCGGAGCCCGATTCCCCCGCCCCGGTACCGCAGTTCGGCGCGGTGGCCGTGAAACCCTGACCCACGGCGGCCGCCGGCCCGACGCGGCGCCCGCACTCCCCGCGGGTGCCCGGCGCCCCAGGCCGGCGGGCGCGCCCGGACGCCACTGGGCGCCCGCCACGACCGGAAAGTATGATCAAGCAATGTCTGACATGACCGATACCACGCCGGGTTGGCTGACCGACGACGAACTCGGGATGGCCCGCGCCCGGATGCCCATCCTGTACGTCGAGGCGGTGCCCGTGCGTGTGGACGACAGCGGCGAAGTCACCAGCGTCGGCCTGTTGCTGCGCATCGGACCGGACGGAACGGTCAGCCGGACCCTGGTCTCCGGCCGGGTGCTGCATCACGAGCGGGTCCGCGACGCGCTCCTGCGGCACCTGGAGAAGGACCTCGGGCCCGTGGCGCTGCCCCGCGTCCCGACCTCCCTGCAGCCCTTCACCGTGGCGGAGTACTTCCCCACCCATGGGGTGACGCCGTACCACGACCCGCGTCAGCACGCCGTCTCGCTCGCCTACGTCGTGCCGGTGACCGGTGACTGCCGGCCCCGCCAGGACGCCCTGGACCTGGTGTGGTTCAGCCCGCAGGAGGCTCTGTCGCCCGCGGTGGAGAGCGAGATGCCCGGTGGTCACGGGGTGCTGCTCAAGCAGGCGCTGGCCCATGTGGGCTGCGTGATCTGAGGCCGGAGCGCTCAGATCCGGTCCCGGTCCGCGGTGTCCCTCGCGAGCATCTCGCTGAACGGGGTGACCGGGCGGGCCACACGTTCGCCGTCCACGGTGATGTCGACGGCCTCGTTGAAGAAGGCGAGCAGTCCGCGGACGGCCGCCACGTGGGGCAGCGGGTCGGGGTAGCTCCAGACGACGTTCGGCGGCACCCCGGCGTCGCCGCGCCGGGACCAGTAGCGGGCGGTGCCCTTGTACGGGCAGCCGGTGCGGTGCTCGGTGGGGGCGAACAGGTCGAGGCGGACGTCCTCGCGCGGGATGTAGTACCGGGTGGGCAGGCCGGTCTCGAAGAGGAGCACCGGGCGCCGGGTGTCGGCGACGGTCGTGCCGTCGATGTCGACGCGGACGTGCCGGCTGCTCGCCAGGGCGTCGACCCGCTTGTGCGGGTCGCGCGGGTGGATGAAGATCTCCTCCTCTTCCTCGTACCAGTGGTCGAGGCCCGTGTCCCGGCGGCGGACCCACTCGAAGGCGATGTGGCCGGCCAGGTCGTCGGCGGGGAAGGTCCAGGCCGCGTTCGGCGAGAGCTCCCCGCCGGCCTCCAGGTCGTAGAAGACCTGTGAGCCGGTGTGGGTGCCGGTCGGCGGGTTCTTCGCCGGGCGGAGCAGGTCCTCGCGGACGTCCTCGCGCGGGAAGGCGTACTGCGGCACGGGCAGGGCCGGTTCCCACACCAGGACGGGGCGGCGGCTGTCGACGACGGTGACGCCGTTCTTCGAGCCGCGCACCCAGCGGGTGCTCGGTTCCCACAGGATGCCTTCCGGCGTGCTGCGGATGGACCGCTCGGTGGGCAGGATCGTCATGGCCGCTCTCCTTCGTCCGCTCCTTCCCAGTCAGGCACAACCGGGCGGTGCCCGCCAGAGCGGCGGCGGCAGTCGGCGGCCCCGGCCGTCGCCGTACGCCGTGCGCGCCGCGCGGGGTCGGGCGCGGCGCGCGCCGGAGCGGACGGGTCAGGGGCGGGGTTCGTGCGTCGCGGCGAACTCGTCGGCTGCCGCGAGGTCGAAGTCCCCGTGGTCGCTGCCGAGTCCCCGCGCGACCAGCGCGGCCGCGGCGCTGCCGAGCACGGCGGCCTCGCGCGGGGAGCGGCCCAGCCCGATCCCGCGCAGGAAGCCGGCGGAGAAGGCGTCGCCGCACCCGGTGGTGTCCACCACGTCGACCTCGAAGGCGGGCACGGTCTCGGTGGTGTCGGCGGTGACCAGGACCGCCCCGTCCCCGCCGCGGGTGACCGCGACGGCGCCGGCGCCCGCGTCGATGAACCGGCGCGCGCCCCTCACCAGGTCGTCCTCGCCGCTGAAGCCGAGCACCTGGTCCTCGTTGGGCAGCAGGTGGTCGACATGGGGCAGGGCCGCCGCGAGCTGGTCGAAGGAACCGAGCACACCGGGCGCCAGCAGGTCCACGGAGGTGACCACGCCGTGCTCCTTCGCGTACGACAGGATGCGCGCGGCCACGTCGACGCCGATCAGCTCCGGGCCGCCGAGGTGCAGATGGGTGGCCTCGGCCAGCGCCTCCCAGGGCACGTCGTCGAGGCCGTAGGTGATGTTCGCGCCGAGCAGGTGCAGCGAGGGCCGGTCGCCGTTCGGGCGGATCGGCAGGACGCTCGCGGAGGTGGCGGTGTCCGCCCGGCGGACCAGGAACCCGGTGTCGATCCCCGCCCGGCCGAGGAGTTGCAGCAGCAGGTCGCCGGTGGGGTCGGTGCCGATCGCGCCCGCGCTGCGGACAAAGGCGCCGAGTTTGGCGAGAGTGAGGGCGGTTCCGCCCGCCGTGCCGGCGGCGGTCATCCTGATGTCCTCCACCAGGGTGGCCCCCTGGCCCTCGGGTATGGCCTCCACCGGCCGTACCAGCACGTCCAGGACGTGCACGCCCATCGTGACGACCTTCATCGGTGTCCCTCCTGCGCGGGTGGTACGGGGTGAGTGGTGCCGTAGTCGCGGGCGATCGCGGCCTCGATCACGGCGAGTTGCCGCCCTTCGTCGAGGACGCGGGGCGTTCCGAGGGCGGCCGCGCGCTGGTAGACGCCGCAGGCCCATTCGAGCAGCAGCGCGTGCTCGACGGCCTGGCCGAGGGTGGGCGCGTGGGTGAGCGCCCCGTGGTTGGCCATCAGCGCGGCGGCCCGGCCGTCGAGTGCGTCCAGGACCGACGCGGCGAGTTCGGGGGTGCCGAACGTCGCGTAGGGCGCGACCCGCACGGAGCCGCCGAGGGTGAGCAACTGGTAGTGGATACAGGGCAGTTCCTCGAGCACGCAGGACAGCGCGGTCGCCATCGGGGCGTGCGTGTGCACGACGGCGCCGGTGCCGTAGCGGCGGTAGACGCCGAGGTGGAGGTCGAGTTCGGAGGTCGGGCGCAGGGTGCCGGCCACGATCCGTCCGTCCAGGTCGACCACCGTCACCTGGTCGGCGGTCAGTTCGGCGAGCACGGCTCCGGTGGCGGTGATCGCGACCCGCTCCCCCACCCGCGCGCTGACGTTGCCGGCGGTGCCGATGAGCAGGCCCGCGGCTGCGAGGCGGCGGCAGGCGTCCACCACGGCGGCCCGCTCCACCCCCGGTTCGGAACTTGAGTCGGACATGCGCGCGACGGTAACGTAAACCTGAAACAAAGTCACGTTCAGATTCGGAGACCGACACATGGGAGAGCCGACCGCGGACGCCGGCCGGACGGCGCGGGGCCCGGCCCTGCGGCGCACGCCCCGCCAGGCGCGCAGCAGGGCGCGGCTGGCCGGGGTGCTGGCGGCCGCCGAACGCGTCCTGATCGCCGAGGGGGTCGAGGCGCTGACCACGACCCGGGTCGCGGCGGAGGCGAAGGTGTCGGTGGGCTCGCTCTACCAGTACCTGCCCGACCGGAACGCGATCATCGACGCCCTCGCTGCGGGCTACTTCGCGAAACTCGAAGCCGTCCTGGACGACCTCGTCCCGGCCGCCGCCGAGCAGCGCTGGGACGATCCGGTCGCGGTGCTCATCGACGCGTACACCGGGCTGTACCGCACCGAACACGGCTTCCGCGCCCTGTGGTTCGGCAGCGGCCTCACCGAGCGGACCCGGGAGGCGGACCGCGAGCACAAGCGCCGGATGGCCGACGGGATCCGCCGCCTCCTGCTCGCCCTCGACCTCGCCGAGGACGACGAGGCGCTCGGCCGGGCCTGCCACGCGGCCGTCCTCGCCGCCGACGCGCTCGCCCAGGAGGCGTTCCGCCGCGACGCCCACGGCGACACGGGCCTCCTGGACGAGGCCAAGATCATGCTGCGCGGCTACCTCGGCGCGATCGCGGGACGCTACGGGGACGGGACCCGTCGCTGACGGCGGCGGGGGCGGCGGCCGCGGCGGCACCCGGGCCTTCGCGCTGTCGCGTCACTCGTCGTTCACCCAGCGCATCAGTCGCTGGAGGGGGTAGAAGCCGTCATGGGAGAGGCCCGGTGGCATGCCGCCCGCCTTGCCGAGGGACACCACGCGCTGCACGCCGGCGCAGGCGAGGGCGTCGCGCAGTTCCGCCTTGCGGGCGTCGGGGTACACGCCGACCGTCTGCGTCGCGACCCCGGCGTGGCCGACCGCCGAGGACAGCGCGGCGACCGGGACCACGTTGACGATCTTCCCGTCCGGGTGGAAGTCCACCGGTTCGGGCGAGCGGATCACCAGGCCCCGGCCGTCGTACCCGCCCCACACCCGGTACTCGGGCGCCAGTGACCGCAGTACGTCGATCTCCTCACGCAGCTCCCCGGTCACCCGCGGCCCGCCGGCCGAGCTGAACTCCCTTGCCACGCCGAGGCGTTCGCACAGCAGTGCGGCGTAGCGGTCGGCCTGCTCCTCGGTTCCCTCGACGAACTGGAACCGGCTGGCCACGCATGCCTGCTGGTTGAAGAACGTCGCGTCCGCCGCGCCGGCGTCCGCCGCCCGCGCCAGGTCGTCCTCGGAGGCGAACGCCTCGCGGCCGATCACCGAGATCGAGGTCTTCGGGTCGAAGGAGACGAGTTCGAACCCCGGGCCGACGTATCGCAGCGCCCCGCGGATGGTGGACTCCCCGCCCCAGGCGACCAGTTTGTCGAAGAACTGCGGGCGGAACAGCACGCTCTCGACGCTGTCGTCGCCGCCGCGCCAGTACACGGCGGAGAACGAGCGCACCACCGGATGGCCCGGGGCGACCGCGGCCATGGTGCGCAAGACGGCGGTGGCGGTGAACAGGTCGTTGGAGGGCAGCTTCAGGAGGTTGACGCCCTTGGTGAGGGCGCCGCGCACCACGGACATGGCGGCCACGCCGGGCGCGTTGCCGGCGATGATGTGCACCAGGCGCGGCGGATAGGCGCGGGTGGCCGCGATCCGGCCCTCGGGCAGCCGCACTTCGCGCCAGCCGTCGAGCACGTCCGCCCCGCCGAGTTCCTGGTCGATCTGGGCGTGGAGGTGGTGCCGCTGGAAGCTGCGCCACAGGACGGCGTAGGCCCGCTCCAGCACCTCCGCGGGCAGCGGGCTGACCCGGCTCATCCGCTCCAGCGCCTCGGCGAGCAGGCCGTCCCGGTCGGCCCTGAGCGCCTCGCCGGTCTCCACCAGCAGGTCGACGATCTCGGCGACCGGCACCTGGAACGCCGGTCCGGGTTCGCCGCGGGGCCACACCAGTCGGTCGAGGTCGAGGACCGGCGCCGTGAAGGCGGCGCCGGGGCGGCCGTGCGCGACGTGCGGTCCCGGGTCGCTCTCGCCGCGCACCACGTGGACGACGGCCACCGGGCCGTCCCCCTCCTGCCGTACGGGCGTCCGGGTGCCGCCGGGGGTCGGGCCGCTCATCCGTGGATCATCCCCCGCACGTAGGAGTCGAGTGTCGCGGCGCAGGTGATCTTGTCCTCGCCGCCGAGGTCGCCGTAGCGCCGGATGTCGGGCAGGACGACCGGGCCGGATCTGCCGCAGGCGCACGGCGAGAAGTCCACGAGGACCCGGTCGCCGCTGATCAGACCGCCCCAGCGGCCCTCGAGGGAGACGTCGAGGAAGGCGAACCGCCCCTCCACCACGCCCTGTTCGGGGTTCAGCAGCTTCTCGCCCGGCTCGTCGAGGACCAACGGGATCACCCACGGCGGCACGTGGTAGTTGCCCTGTTCGCAGGCCAGGCAGGAGCCCTGGAGCTCCGTCATGCCGTAGCTGCGCACCCGTCGCACGCCGGCGTAGAAGGCGGCCAGCTGCTGCTGGTAGTCGTCGGGCAGCGCCCGGCCCTTGTTGCCGCCGCCACTGAGGACCAGGGTGTCGGGGTGGAGGCCGCCGTCCGGCACCCCGCGCGCCCGGAGCGCCTCGATCAGCGCGTACTGCTGGTTGTTCATGCCGGCGATCAGCATCGGCTCGTCGCGGTGCGCGGCGATGTCGTCGACGATCCGGTCGACGGCCGCGCCGAGTTCCGCCTCGCGGGCCTCGGACGCCGTCTCGAAGGAGCTGATCTCCTGCGGGGTAGCGGTGCCCTCCGCCATGCGGCGGCGCAGCAGGGCGCTGCGCATCAGCTCCGACACCCGCAGCGGTTCCTCGGTCAGCAGGCGGGTCTCGCCGGGCCGCGCGAAGACCTCCGCGTGCCAGCGGAAGCCGTCGACGGAGCGCATCGGGCCGCTCGCGGGTGCCAGCAGGTAGCCGCGTCGGGTGGGCTCGGGCGGGAGGGGGTCGGGCCAGCAGGTCAGGTTCTCCAGGATGTCGTGCAGGAAGCGCAGGTCGGCGGTGTCGCAGTTGAGGAAGGACACCTTTCCGGAGGTGCCGCTGGTGATGTAGGGGCGGTGGCCGGCGGCGGTGACGCGGTCGGTCCACTCGTCGATGTCGGCCACGCCCTCCACGTCGACGTCGCCGGGCTCCACCGCGGACACGGTGGTGTACCAGCGCAGCAGACGGTCCCAGCGGCCGCCGGTGATGAGGGAGAGGGGATACGACTTGTAGCTGGTGTGCGAGAAGAGCAGCGGGACGAGGTCGTCGAGGCCGGTGATCTCGCGGACCCCGGTCTCCTCGGCCCTGGTGCGCAGCAGCGGGACCCGTTCGCGGTGGGCTGCGAACGCCTCGCGGGCCGCCTCCAGTCGGGTCTCTCTCGTTTCCGCGGCCGGTCGTTCGAACGCGTCGCCGGACCTGACCAGGGAGCGGAGCTGTTCGCGTGCGCTGGTCACAGCAGTCACCTCATTCGGTGGTGAGAGTGGGTGTCTGCGCGAGGTAGGACGATTCGAGGGCGTCCAGGTTGCCGCGCAGTTCCTTCGGGGTGCCGGTCATGACGACCCGGCCGCGGCGCATCACGTAGACCCGGTCGGCGATGTCGAGCACCTTGCGCACGTGCTGTTCGACCAGCAGCGCGCCCAGACCGCGGTCCGCCGCCTCGCGCACCGCGCGCAGGAGGCGGTCCACGACGAGCGGGGCGAGTCCGAGGGAGAGTTCGTCCGCCAGGAGCAGGCGGGGGTCGCGGCACAGGGCCCGCGCCAGCGAGAGCATCTGCTGCTCGCCGCCCGACAGCATGCCTGCGCCGACCCCGAGCCGCTTGTGGAGTTCGGGGAAGAGCGCGAGGGCCCGGTCCGTCGTCACCCGGCCCACGCGCAGGTTGTCGGCGGTGTCGAGGCGGGTGAAGACCGCCCGTTCACCGACGAACGCCAGCCCCTGCCGGGCCCTGCGGTGCAGGGGTGCGCGGGTGGGCTCGCCCAGCCAGCGCACCTCCCCGCCCATCGGGGCCAGATCGCCCGACAGGGCCCGCAGTGCCGTGGTCTTGCCCGCGCCGTTGGGTCCGAGCAGGGCGACGACCTCACCGGGGCGGACTTCGAGGTCGAGGTCGCGCAGCACGGGCAGGGTGCCGTATCCGGCGGACAGGGCGCGGGCTTCGATCAGGGGCTGTCCGGTGTCGTCCACGAAGGTTCTCCTTCCTCGGTGCCGGGGCGTCGTCGCCCCGGCACGGTCAGCCGGCCGGGGTGGCGGTCAGCCGGCCGAGGCGGCCGTCAGGGCCTTGCGGACGTCGACGAAGGTGGAGCCGGACTTGGCCCACTCGATCTTTCCGTCACGGATGGTGAGTTCGGTGGCGGTGGTGTTGTGGATGCGGTTGAGGCCCTTCATCGGCAGGGCCGTCGCCGCGCTCCAGGTCAGCGGCGGGGTGAGGCCGCCGGTGCTGATGCCCGCCGTGGTGTCGAGCTCCTTCACCAGGGCCTTGGACGTGAGGGTGGGCAGCTTCTTCGCGGCCTCGGTGAAGACCTTGAAGGCGACCCAGGTGGTGGCGTTGGCGCCGTTGGTCGCGTCGATGTCCTTGCCCTTGGTGGCGGCGAGGAAGTCCTTCCAGGCGGGGTCGGAGGTCGGCGGGTAGTAGCCGGTGATCGCGGCGCCCTCCAGCGGGCTGCCGCTGCCTCCGGTGCTCGCGGCCAGTTCCGGGGTGAGGTTGCCGACGACGCTGCCGAGCTTCGTCTTCGCGCCGGACTGCACGTACGCCTTCACGAACAGGCCCGAGGCGGTGCCCAGGATGACGCTCACGCAGTCGCTGCCCTTGGTGGCGGCGGCGACCTGCGGGGCGAGGTCGGTGGCGGTGAGCGGGACCTTGAGGTCCTTGGGCGGCGCCCCGCCGGCGGAGACGGCGCCGAGGGTGAGGAACTGCGAGACGACGGCGGCGGCGGCCACGTCGTAGCGGACGCCGGAGATCTTCTTGCAGCCGCTCTGCACCAGTTGCCGGCCGTGGGCCGCGAACACCACCGGGGTGCCGCCGTTGACCGGGAACGACAGCGGGTTGGAGAACTCCGCCGCCGAGACCCCGGTACCGCCGAGGTAGGGGATGCCGGCCTTCTGCAGGATGGGCATGTAGCGGTCGCCGGCGAGGCTGTAGGAGCCCACCACCGCGACCACCTTCTCGGCGACCGCCTGCTGGGCGCACTTCTCGGCCTCGTCGGGGTCGTTCTTCTCGTTGCAGGTGAGGACCTTCAACGGACCGCCCTTGATGCCGCCGTTGGCGTTGATCCACTTTTCGTACGCCTGGGCGGTGAGCCGGACGCCGGGCTGTGCGCTGCCCTGGGTGTTCTCCGGCGTCCAGACCATCACCTTGACCGGTGCGCCCTTCAGCGAGGTCTCCGTCGAGCTGCCGGACGCCTTTCCGCCGCAGCCTGCGGCAAGCAGGACTCCGGTCACCGCGAGACAGCTCGCGGCGATCGTTCTGCGTCGGCGTGTGTCGTTCATGGTCCCTCCGCGGGGCTCGCGCCCGAAATGGGCGACGTCGAGATGCGCACAGCATGGAGGGCTCCGCTTGTTTAGTGAAGTACTCTCGGCACAATTATTTAAATAATTACGCTGTCTGTCTTGTCGGGGCGTCCGGTGTTCGCTACTCATGGAGCCTCGGGTGGACCCCGAGTCCTGGGAGGTTCCGCTGATGGGCGACATCCTGCGCTTCGCGCTGCTCGGCCTGGGGCTCGGTGCGCTGTACGCGCTCACCGCGCACGGCATCGTGCTGGTCTACCGCGGTTCAGGAGTCCTGAACTTCGCGCACGGCGCGATCGGCATGGCCGGCGCCTACGTCCAGTGGGAGCTCGCCGCCCACCACGGGATGCCGTACTGGCCCGCCACCGCCTGCGGGGTGCTCACCTCCGGCGTCCTCGGCGTCCTCACCCACCTGCTGGTGATCCGGCCGCTGCGCCGGGCCTCCTCGCTGGCCCGGCTGGTCGGCACCCTCGCGGTGTTCATCCTGCTCACGGCCGTCGCCGTGAAACGCTACGGCGACAGCCTGGAGCTGGTCCCCGGCAAGCTGCCCACCCGGCTGCTGAAGATCGCCGGGGCGACGGTCTCCGAGGACCGCGTCTGGCTGCTCGGCATCGCGCTCGCCGTCACCGGACTGCTGCACCTCGTCTACCAGCGCACCCTGTTCGGCCTGGGCACCACCGCGGTCGCCGAGAGCGAGAGCACCGCCGCCGCCCTCGGCTGGTCCGCCGATCTGGTCGCCGCCGCCAACTGGGGCCTGGGCTCGGCGCTCGCCGGACTGACCGGCATCCTGATCGTGCCCGTCATCGGCCTGTCGGTGACCGGCCTGACCACGCTGCTGCTGAGCGCGCTGGCCGCCGCCCTGGTCGGGCGGTTCTCCTCGTTCCCCGTCACGCTGGCGGGCGGTCTGGTCATCGGTGTCGTGCAGTCGGAGCTGACCCGCTTCAGCTCCGACATCACCGGGCTCGCCTCGTCGGTGCCCTTCCTGTTCATCGCGCTCGTGCTGATCGCGCGCGGCCGGGCGCTGCCGCTGCGGGGCACCTTCCTCGACCGGCTGCCCGCCCTGGGCGACGGCCGGGTCCGCCCCCTGGCACTGGCGCTCGCCGCCGCGGCCGGCCTGCTGCTGGTGAGCGTGTCCACACCGCTGTGGGCCGACGCGATCACCACCACCCTGGTGCTCTGTCTGATCATCCTGTCGATCATCGTGGTCACCGGGTACGCCGGACAGGTGTCCCTGGCCGCGTACGCCCTGGCCGGCACGGGGGCCTTCATCGCCGGGCACGCGGCGGCCGACTGGGGCTGGCCCTTCGAACTCGCCCTGCTCGCAGGCGTGTTGGGCACCGTTCCGATCGGGCTGCTGTTCGCGCTGCCGGCGGTCCGCACCCGTGGCGTCAACCTCGCCATCATCACGCTCGGCCTCGGCACCACGCTGGAGGCGATGGTCTTCCAGAACACCGACCTGGCCACGACACCGGGCAGCGACGGCATCGCGGTGGGCAGGCAGACCCTGTTCGGCGTCAGCATCTCGGGAGTCGACCATCCGCAGCGGTACGCGGCCGTGGTGCTGGTGATGTTCGTGGCCGCCGCGCTGGTGGTGGCCAACGTGCGGCGCAGCCGGACCGGCCGCCGGCTGGTCGCGGTGCGGGCCAACGAGCGCGCCGCGGCGGCCCTCGGCATCGACGTGCGCGCGGCCAAGCTGTACGCCTTCGGCCTCTCCGCGGCCATCGCCGCGCTGGCCGGGGTCCTCACCGGCTTCCGCTCGACCTCGGTGGTCTTCTCCGACTTCGCGAGCTTCGACTCCGTGACGGCGCTGGGCCTCGCGGTCATCGGCGGGGTCGGCTTCCTCGTCGGCCCACTGTTCGGCGCCACCTTCGCCGCGGGCACGGTCGGTGCGCGCTTCGGGGACTGGCTGGTGCCCGGGCTCAGCGAGTGGATGCCGCTGATCGGCGGGATCATCCTGGTGCTGACCCTGGTGGGCAACCAGGACGGCATCGCCCGGGAACTCGGCGGCCGGGCGGCGGGCGCGGAGCGCGCGTTGCGGTCCAGGCGCGCGGCCCGGGCGGCGGGGGCCGCGGACGGGCGGACCGGCGACACCGGGACCGCCCCGGGGGCGGCCGGCGGGGCGAAGGAGACGGCGGCCGTGCCGCGGGCGCACCGCGCCGACCCGCTGTCCCTGCGGGTGCGTGACCTCACCGTGCGCTACGGCGGTGTCGTCGCCGTCGACGGGCTGTCCTTCGACGTCGAGCCCGGCCGGGTGGTGGGGCTCATCGGGCCCAACGGCGCCGGCAAGACCTCCGCCATCGACGCCGTCACCGGCTTCACCCGGGCGGCGTCCGGCACGGTACGGCTCGGCGAGCGGGACGTGACCCGGGTGCCGGTGCACGCACGGGCCGCGGCCGGGCTGAGCCGGTCCTTCCAGTCGCTGGAGCTGTTCGAGGACATGACGGTCCTGGACAACCTGTACGCGGCCTGCGACCGGCCGGGTCCCTGGGCGTACCTCGGTGATCTGGTCCGCCCGGGCAGCCGCCCGCTCCCGGGCCATGTGGTTCTGGCGGTACGGGAGTTCGGGCTCCAGGACAGCCTGGACCGGCCGGTGGGCGACCTGTCGTACGGCGAGCGGCGGCTGCTGGCCATCGCCCGCGCCGTGGCGGCCTCTCCGTCGGTGCTGCTCCTGGACGAGCCGGCCGCCGGGCTGTCCGACGACGAGACGCGCGAACTGGCCCGTCTGGTACGGCGGCTCGCCGAGGACTGGGGCATGGGCGTGCTGCTGGTCGAGCACGACGTCGACATGGTGATGAGCGTCTGCGACCAGGTCGTCGTCCTCGACTTCGGCCGCCGCATCTGTGTCGGCACCCCGGACGAGGTGCGCGGCGACCCCGCGGTGCGCGCGGCCTACCTGGGCGACCTGGCGCCGGAGACGCTCACCTGAGCGGGAGCGGCCACGACGAAGGCGCCGCCGCCCTGTCCGGGTCGGCGGCGCCTTCGTGGTACGGCCCGTCAGGCGTCGCGCAGGTCCGCGACGTACGGCTGGTGGGAGAGCAGGCCGCCGTCCACGCGCAGCGTGTGCCCGGTGATGAAGGCGGACTCGTCGGAGGCGAGGAAGACGACCGCCGAGGCGACGTCCTCCGGCCGGCCCAGCCGGGGCGTGAGGTGATGGCGCAGCATCGCGTCCCGGATCGCCCCGTGGGCCGACCCCGAACTCGCCGGCGTGACGATGAAGCCGGGAGCGATGGCGTTGCAGCGCACCCCCTGCTTGCCGTACTGGGTGGCGACGTACTGCGTCAGGTTGATGAGCGCGGCCTTGGAGGCGCCGTACGCGGGATTGCGCAGGTCGCCCGCGAGTCCGGCACCGGACGAGGTGTTGATGACGGAGCCGCCGCCACGGGCGATCATGTGCGGGACCGCGGCCTGGATGGCGACCATGGTGCCGCGCAGGTTGATCCGCATGGTGTCGTCCCAGATCGCCGGGGCGGCCTCCAGCACGGCGAGGTCCTGCCGGGCGGCGAGGTGCGTGGCCGCCGCGTTGTTGTGCAGGACGTCCAGACCGCCGTACGTCTCGACGGCCGCCGCCACCATGGCCCGCACGCTGTCGACGTCGCCGAGGTCGACCGGCACCGCCGTCGCCGAGCCGCCCGCGGAGCGGATCTCCTCGGTGACCGTCCGGGCGCCGTCCAGGTTCAGGTCGGCGACCACCGTGTGCGCGCCCTCGGCCGCGAGCCGCCGGGCCGTGGCGGCGCCGATGCCCGACGCCGCCCCGGTGACGACGGCGACCTTGTCCTCCAGTCGTCCCATGGACGAACCACCCTTCTCAGTCGCTGCGTTCACTGCCGACGACCGACACGAAGGACACGCACTCGCCGGGCCCGCCACCGAGGTTGTGGGTCAGGGCGAGGGAGCGGCCCTCGGCCAGCGTCCGTACCGTCCGCTCGGGCGGGGCCTCTCCGCGCAGCTGGAGCCACGCCTCGAACATCATGCGCAGCCCCGAGGCGCCGATGGGGTGACCGAACGCCTTCAGTCCGCCGTCCGGGTTCACCGGCAGCGTGCCGTCCAGGTCGAACAGTCCGCTGGTGACGTCCTTCCAGCCCTGTCCGCGTTCGGAGAAGCCCAGGTCCTCCATCAGCACGAGTTCCGTGGGGGTGAAGCAGTCGTGGACCTCGGCGAGCGCGAGTTCGGCGCGCGGGTCGGTGACGCCGGCCTGCCGGTAGGCCTCCCGCGCGGACGCCACGACCTCGGGGAACGTGGTGAAGTCGTACTCCGGGTCGAGCAGACCGTCCGCCGGGCCGGCCGCGAAGGACAGCGCCTTCACGAAGATCGGCCGGTCGGTGTACCGGTAGGCGTCCTCGGCGCGCACCACGATCGCCGCGGCCGAACCGTCGGAGACCCCGGAGCAGTCGAACACGCCGAGCATGCCCGCGATGATCGGCGCCGACCGGATGCGTTCCAGCGGCACCTCCTTGCGGAACTGCGCCCGCGGGTTGCGGGCCCCGTTGACATGGTTCTTCCAGGCGATGCGGGTGATGACGTCCTTCATCTCCTCCTGGTCCAGGCCGTACTTGGCGGCGTAGGCGGGAGCGAGGAGGGAGAAGTTGGCCGGCGCGGTGATCTCGCCGCGGCTGTCGTCGCCGGCGCCGGGGATCGCGGTGCCGGAGAGCCCCGACATGCCGGAGTCCTTCAGCTTCTCCACGCCGACCGCCATCGCCACGTCGTAGGCGCCGCAGGCCACCGCGTAACAGGCGTTGCGCAGCGCCTCGGAGCCGGTCGCGCACATGTTCTCCACGCGGGTGACCGGCTTGTTGGGCAGCCGCAGCACCCGGCTCAGGGTGAGACCGGACACGCCGGACGCCTGGGTGCCGAACCAGTACGCGTCGATGTCGTCGAGGGTGATGCCGGCCGAGGTCGTGGCCGCGCCGACCGCGTCGATCAGCAGGTCGTCGGCCGACTTGGTCCAGTGCTCGCCGAACGGCGTGCACCCCATGCCGACGATCGCGACCCGGTCCCGAATTCCGTGCGAACCCATTGCCCCGCCCCCTCAGTTCCCGCCCGGCCGCACCGGCCGGGCCTTCCAGAAGTAGTTGTGGATGCCGGCCGCGGTGACCGTGCGGCGGAAGGTCATCTCCACCCGGGCGCCGATGACCGCGTCGGCCTCGGTCGCGTCGGTGAGCTGGCAGCGGAACCGGCCGCCGCCGTCGTAGTCGACGACCACGACGAGCATCGGCGGGCTGGGCGTGTGCGCCAGCCGGTCCACGGTGAAGGTGGCGACCGTCGCCTGAACGGCGTCCATCGGCTCGTCCGTCATGGCGTCCACGGCGTGGCAGGAGGCGCACACCCGCTCGGGCGGCAGATGCCGGGTGCCGCACTTGTCGCACCGGGCGGCGACGAAGCCGTACTTCCAGCCACTGCGGCGGTGCGCGGGCGGGGCGTAGGGCGGTTCGGGGTCCGGCCGGCGGGGCGGCTCGCGGTCGAGGAGTCCGCGCCAGGAGAGGTAGGTGGCGTACGGCAGCGGCGGGCCGCCCGCGGCGATCTGCGCGGCGACCGGGCGGGCGGCGCGGTGCGCCGGGAGCGCCTCGGTGGCGCGCAGCAGCAGCACGCCGGCGCCGTCGCCGAGCACCACGAGGGCGATGGTCTGCCCCGGCCTGGCCCGGTCGAGGACGTCGGCGAGCAGCAGTCCGGGCTGTGCGGTGCCCGCGTTGCCGATCACGCCGGCGAGGTCCGGGGCGAGGGCCTCGGGCCGGACGCCCGGGGTGCGCCGTACCGTGGCGCAGGCGCGCGCGTGCAGGCCGGACACCACGAAGTGGTCGATCGCGCCGATCTCCAGGCCGGCCTGGTCGAGGGCGGCGTCGAGCGCCTGGCCGGCGAGGGACACGTAGAGCTGCTCGGCGAAGCGCTCCTCCCAGACGCGGGAGGCGGGTGCGCCGGGCAGCCGCCAGCGTTCGAGGATCTCGTCGCTGACGGTGTCGTGGGCGAGGAGTTCCGCGATGACGGGTGCGCCGTTGCGGTGGCCGCCGAAGACGAACGCGGCCGCGCCGTCGCCGCCGGCCGACTCGTCGGCGCCGCCGGGCAGGCCGGTGCGCAGGTCTGACAGGACGGTCAGGGTCGGGACCGGGGAGCGGGCGGCGGTCACCAGCGCGCCGAGTCCGGAGCGCACGGAGCCCGCCATGTCGGCGGCGAGCACGTGCGGGTCGAGGCCGAGCGCGGCGTGGACCGCGGTCGCGTTGGTCTTGTCGAGGTAGGCGGGTGCGGCGGTGGCCAGGAACAGCTGGCCGATACGGGGGCGCAGGCCGTCGCGGGCGAGGGCGCCGCGGGCCGCCTCCACGGCCATCGAGGTGGTGTCCTCGTCGTAGCCGGCCACCGCCCGGGTGCCGCGGCCCGCCGCGGTCCCGAGGACGGCGGCGACGTCGGCGCGGGCGAGGCGGTGGTAGGGCACGTAGGCGCCGTACGCGATCAGTCCGGGCATCAGCGTCCTCCATGGACGTGGGGTGTGCGGGTGGGCCGTTCGAAGACCGCGGCCAGTCCCTGGCCGCCGCCGAGACACATGGTCTCCAGGCCGTAGCGGGCCTGGCGGCGGTCGAGTTCGCGCAGCAGGGTGGCGAGGATGCGGCCACCGGTGGCGCCGACGGGGTGGCCCAGCGAGATGCCGGAGCCGTTGACGTTGAACCGCTCGAAGTCGGCCTCGGTCAGGCCCCATTCGCGGGTGCAGGCCAGCACCTGGGCGGCGAAGGCCTCGTTGAGTTCGATCAGGTCGATGTCGGCGAGTTTCAGCCCGGCGCGTTCCAGGGCGCGGGCGGTGGCGGGCACCGGGCCGATGCCCATCGTCTCCGGCGGCACACCCACGACGGCCCAGGAGACCAGGCGGCCCAGCGGGCGCAGCCCGAGTTCCGCGGCGCGTTCGGGGTGGGTCACGACGCAGAGGGCGGCGCCGTCGTTCTGGCCGCTGGCGTTGCCCGCGGTGACGGTGGCGTCCGGGTCCTGCCGGCCGAGCACCGGACGCAGGCTCGCGAGCTTCTCCAGCGAGGAGCCGGGGCGCGGGTGCTCGTCGGTGTCGATGACCGTCTCGCCCCTGCGGCCGTGGACCGTGACCGGCACGATCTCGTCGGCGAACCGTCCCTCGCGCTGGGCGGCGACGGCCTTCTCGTGCGAGCGCAGGGCCAGCCGGTCCTGCTCCTCGCGAGGGATGCCGTACGCGCGCCGCAGGTTCTCGGCCGTCTCCAGCATCCCGCCGGGGACCGGGTGGTTGACGCCGCCGGAGGTGACCCGGCCGCGGGCGAGTCGGTCGTGCAGCGTGGTGCCCGCGCCGACGACGCCCCAGCGCACGTCGGTGGTGTAGAACTCGGCCCGGCTCATGGACTCCACACCGCCGGCCAGGACCAGGTCGCTCGCGCCGGTCTGCACCTGCATCGCCGCGGTGATGACCGCCTGGAGTCCGGAGCCGCAGCGGCGGTCGATCTGCAGTCCCGGCACGTCCACCGGCAGGCCGGCGTCGAGCGCGGCCACCCGGCCGATGGCCGGGGCCTCGCCGTTGGGGTAGCACTGGCCGAGCAGGACGTCGTCGACGGCGGTGGGCGGGATGCCGGTGCGCTCCAGCACGGCGCGGACGACCGTGGCGGCGAGTTCGGCCGCCGGTACGTCGCGCAGGACACCGCCGTAGCCGCCGACGGGGGTACGCACGGGTTCGCAGATCACCGCGTCACGCAGGAGGGGGGCGGGCATCCTTCGGGCCTTTCGTCGGGGGTGGTGGGGAGCGGGACGGCGGGGGCTCACATGTAGCGGCCGCCGGTCACCTCGACGACGGCGCCGGTGAGGTAGCTCGCCATGTCGGAGGCGAGGAAGAGGACGACCTGGGCGACCTCGGCCGGTTCGCCGGCCCGGCCCAGCGGGATCTCGGCGAGCTTCGCGTCCCACGCCTCCCTGGGCATCGCCTCGGTCATCGCGGTGCGGATCAGACCGGGCTGTACGGCGTTGACGCGGATGCCCGCCTTCGCGAGTTCCTTGGCGGCGGCCTTGGTGAGGCCGACGAGCCCGGCCTTCGCGGCGCTGTAGTTCGTCTGGCCGAAGTTGCCGACCTTGCCGGCGATGGAGGAGATGTTGACGATGCTGCCGCCGTGGCCGTGCGCGCGCATCGCCTCGGCGGCGTACCGGGTGCCGTTCCAGGCGCCGGTGAGATGGACGTCGAGGACGGCGCGGAAGTCGGCGAGGGCCATCCGGCGCAGTGTCGCGTCCCGGGTGAACCCGGCGTTGTTGACCATCACGCCGACCGGCCCGAAGGTCTCGCCGCAGTGCGCGACCAGGGCGGCGACCTCGCCCTCGTCGGTGACGTCGCAGCGCAGCGAGGTGGCCGGCACGCCCTTCTTCGCGAGGCGCTCGGCGGCGTCCGCCGCGGCCTCCTCGTTGACGTCGCCGAGGACCACGCGGGCTCCGGCGGCGCCCAGGACGCCCGCTATCTCGAAGCCGATCCCCTGCGCGCCGCCGGTGATCACCGCGTTGCGGCCGTCCAGCAGTCCCATGTCAGCCCGCCCTGGCTCGTCGCTATTCCTGTTAAATAGATAACCTATTATGCTGAAACAATCAATACGGCGACCCAGCGCCGCCAGGGGGCCGACACCGACCGCGGCGCCCCGCCGGCGAACAGAGCCACAAAAGAGAAGGGAGCCGCAGGTGGACATCAGCTATCCCCCGGAGACCGAGGCGTTCCGCACCGAGGTCAAGGCGTTCCTGTCCGCGGCGCTGCCGGCCGGCTGGCAGGGCATCGGCGCGCTCGGCGAGGAGGAGGCATGGGCCTTCGCCCGCGACTGGCGCCGGCGCCTGGCCGAGCGCGGCTACCTCTCCCTGACCTGGCCCGAGCGATACGGCGGCCGCGCGCTGTCCAAGCTGCACCAGGTCGTCCTGATGGAGGAACTGGCCCTGGCCGGTGTGCCGTTCGGGCTGCCGCAGGACACGTTCGGTGTGAAGATGCTGGCGAACACACTGCTGCGCTGGGGCACCGAGGAGCAGAAGAGCCACTTCCTGCCGCGCATCCTCAGCGGCGAGGACACCTGGTGCCAGGGCTACTCGGAGCCGGACGCCGGCTCGGACCTCGCCTCGCTCACCACCCGCGCGACGCGGGAGGGTGAGGAGTGGGTGATCGACGGCCAGAAGGTGTGGACCTCGGGCGCCCACCACTGCGACTGGATCTTCGTGCTGGCCCGCACCGACCGCGACGCCCCCCGCCACCGGGGCATCTCCTTCCTCCTGGTCCCGCTGCGCCAGAGCGGCGTCGAGGTGCGGCCGTTCCGCATGATGAGCGGGCAGCTGCACTTCAACGAGGTCTTCTTCGACGGCGCCCGCACCCGCGCCGACCTCGTGGTCGGCGGCGTCGACAACGGCTGGACGGTCGCCCAGAGCCTGCTGGGCGTGGAGCGCGGCGAGGAGGCCGCGACCAACCCCATCCTGTTCCGCGCCGAGGTGGAGCGGCTGGTGGCGCTGGCCCGCCAGTACGGCAGGGCCCAGGACCCGGTGATCCGGCAGCGGATCGCCTGGTGCTGGTCGAAGGTCGAGATCATGCGCTACCTCGGCTACCGCATCCTCACCGGCTGGCTGAAGGGCGCCGAGCCGGGCCCCGAGACCTCGATCGCCAAGCTGTACTGGAGCGAGTACCACACGAAGGTCACCGACCTGGCGCTCGACATCATGGGCCTGCACGGCCAGGTGCCGGACGGACGGCCGCCGCTGCGCACCTACCGCACCGACGACCCCGGCGCCGCCAACTCCTCGGCGTCCTGGGCGACGACGTATCTGATCGCCCGCTCCGGCACGATCTACGCGGGGACCTCGCAGGTGCAGCGCAACATCCTCGCGGAGAAGGTCCTCGGCCTGCCCCGCGAACCGAGGACACCGGCGAGCTAGTGCCGTGACCGGGAGGTTCACCGGCTCGCGACGCCCGGTAGACCTTTCCGGTCAGGGCACTGGACGGCGCACCGCCCCTCCCGCCGGGTGCACGGCGGAAGGGGCGGGACCCGGCCCGGGGGACGGGGCCGCACGACCCGGCCGCCCCTCAGGGTCGTTCGAAGGTGTCGAGGTGCGGGACCGGGCGGGGGCCGGTGCCCGGGCGCCAGCCGGCGTCCAGTTTGCGCAGGCCCACCCCGTCCGGCGCCCAGATGTGGCAGCTGTCGAGCACCCCCGCGGTGACGCGCGGGCCGTCGGCGGGCTCGCCCGCGTCCCGGCGCCGGGTGTTGGCCGACATGGCCGCCTGCACGACGGCGGGGCCCAGGACACGGGCCAGCTCGTACAGGTGCGAGCAGCCCAGGACCCCCCGGAAGCGTTCCTGGACGGCCCGGTTGTACCCGGCGGCGACACTGAGCCCGACCAGGCTGTCGAAGGCCGGCGTGATCAGGGGGCACTCGGCGTGCGGGAACGTCAGCATGTCCGCGCCGGCTGCGACCACGACCATGTCCGTGACGCGGACGCGCACCGCGAGCACCATCCGGTGCACGACGGCGGTCGCCGGCTCCGCCCACGGCCGCTCGTCGCACAGCTCCGCCTCGACGGAGATCTCCTCGCCGGTCTCCTGGTAGGCGGTGCAGGTGACGGTACGGCGGTGCAGCGGCAGTTCGGCGCGTGTCATGACGTGGCCTTCCCCGGAACCTGCGCGGTCTCCCCCAGCGGCGCGAACCGGGGCTGTCTGCGTTCGATGAAGCTGAGCACGCCCTCGCGGTAGTCCGGGGCGCGCTTCGCGGTGGCCAGCAGCGCGATCGCGTCGTCGCGGCTGCCGGTGAAGGTCTTCGCCTGGTCGTCGGCGAGCTGCCGCTTGATGAGGGACATCGCGTACGGACTGGCCGAGCGGGCCAGTTCGGTGGCGTAGGCGAGCGCCGCGGGGAGCAGGTCCTCCGGCTCGGCCAGCCGGTTGACCAGCCCCATGGCCAGCGCCTCGGTCCCGGTCAGGCGGCGCGAGGACAGCAGCAGGTCACTGGCGTTGCCGTAGCCGACGAGCCGGGGCAGCAGCCAGGACACGCCGTCCTCGGCCACCAGTCCGCGCGCGCTGAAGGCGGCGGCGAACTTGGCGTGCGGTACGGCGAACCGCACGTCGCACATGAGAGCCTGGTTGAACCCGATGCCCGCACAGGCACCGTTGACGGCCGCCACGACCGGCTTGGGGAGGAACAGGGGCCGCGAACGCGGGGGCAGCCGGTCGGTCGGCCAGGGGCGCGCGCCGGAGGAGGCTCCGTCCAGCACGCTCATGTCCATGCCGGGGCAGAAGCTGCGGCCGGCGCCGGTGAGCACCACCACCCGCACCGCCGGGTCCCGCTCGGCGCGGTCGAACAGCTCGTTGTAGAGCAGCTCCATCTCCAGCGTCCAGGCGTTGTGGCGCTCGGGACGGTTCAGGGTGAGCAGCAGGACCCCGTCGCCGGTGAGTTCGGTGAGGATCACCGGGCCGGGGCGCTCGGCCGCCTGGGCCGCCGGGTCCGTCGAGTCGATCGATGCCGTCGAGTCCATCGAGATCACTCCCGCGAGGCGGCCCATCATGGGGCTAATAGATAGATGAATCATCTATATACCCAAGGGGCGCCCGGGCGCCAGGGAGAACCCCGCCCGACGGGTGATCACCGCCCTCTTGACCTGGTACCCTCGATGCACTAAGCAGATTCATTTTGCTATATACGGCGAAACTGAACAGGGCAGACCACCAGCGAGGAGAGTGCACCGTGGCCGAGGCAGCCCGTGCAGCACAGACGCCGACCCTACCCGCGCCCTCCCGCGCCCGGGTCGGACGCCAGGTCCGCGTACCGAAGACCGCCGAGCTGGTCGCCGCCCACCTGCGCCGCCAGATCGTGCGGGGCGAGCTGCAGCCCGGCGACGCCCTGCCGCCCGAGTCGGGCCTGATGGAGCAGTTCGGCATCTCCCGGCCGACCCTGCGCGAGGCGTTCCGCGTCCTGGAGTCGGAGTCGCTGATCACGGTGCGCCGCGGCGCCCACGGCGGCGCCCGGGTGAGCGCCCCCGACTCCGACGTGGCGGCCCGCTTCGCCGGCCTGATCCTGGAGTACCGCGGCGCCACCCTCGGCGACACCTACCGGGCGGCCGCCGTCATCGAGCCGCCCTGCGCCCGGCAGGTCGCCGCCAAGAACTCTCCGGCCGACATCAAGCGGCTGCGGGACGCGGTGGCCACCGAGAAGGCCGCCCTGGACGACCCGCTCGCCCTGGTCGAGGCGCAGGACGCCTTCCACGCGCTGCTGATCGAGCTCACCGGCAACCAGACCCTGATCCTGCTGTGCGGGATGCTGCGCAACATCATCGACCGCGCCAACGCCTCGTACACCGCGGGCGCCACGGACGCCGAGGCGCAGAAGGCACAGGCCCTCAAGGGGCACCGGGCCCATGTCCGGCTGGTCGGCCTGATCGAGTCCGGCAAGGCGGACGAGGCCGAGAAGCTGTGGCAGCGGCACATCTCCAGCGCCGACGACGTCGTGAACTCGGCCGGCCCCAAGACGCTGCTCGAACTCCTCGACTGAGCCGGCCGCCACCTTCTCCGCACCGCGTCCCCCTCACCCCCTTGCGCCTTTGAATCAGTTAGATAATTATAGAAGGCGTACTGAATAGCTCAGGGGTCTCGGAGGCGACGGCCATGGCCGAACAGCGCAAGCGAATCTTCGACTGCGACCAGCACATGTACGAGGAACGGGACTCCTTCACCCGGTATCTCCCGAAGGAGTTCCTCGGCCAGGCAGTGGCCCCGGTGACACTGCCCGACGGCCGCGAGGTCATCCTCGCCGGGGACCGCATCGTCGTGTGCCTGGAACCGGAGTTCGGGCAGGTCTACCGGCCCGGCTCGCTCAAGGAGATGCTCAAGGCCATGGCCTCGGGCAACCCCGACGAGACGTACCAGTTCGAGCCGATGCACGAGTCGTACCAGAACCGCGAGGCCCGGCTGCGGGTCATGGACGAGCAGGGCCTGGACCAGACGATCATCTACCCCGGCGGCTGGGCACTGGTCGCCGAGGAGTACGTGCAGGGCGTCGAACCGCTCTACGCCAACTACCACTCGTTCAACCGCTACATGAACGAGGTGTGGGGCTTCAACCACCAGGACCGCATCTACTCCCCCGCGCTGCTGTCGCTGCGCGACCTGCCCAGTGCGGTCAAGGAGCTGGAGTACGTCCTGAACGAGGGCGCGCGGTTCATCATGCTGCCGACCGGGCCGCAGTACGGCCGCTCACCCGGCGACCCGTACTTCGACCCGTTCTGGAAACTGGTCAACGAGGCCAAGGCCAGCGTGTGTTACCACATCAGCGAGTTCTACTACAACTCGCACGTCGCCCCGGCCTGGGGCCATGACGCCAGCCCGATCCACTTCCGGATGTCGGCGTGGCAGTGGATGAACACCTACGGCCAGCGCCCCATCGAGGAGACGCTGTCCGCGCTGATCTTCGACAACCTCTTCGGGCGCTTCCCGGACATCAACGTCCTGGTGTCGGAGTTCGGCGCCGAGTGGGTGCCGCACTTCGTCCGGCACATGGACAAGAGCCGGGGCATGGGCCGCAACGGGCCGTGGATCGGCGGCCAGCTCGCCGAGCGTCCCAGCGAGGTCTTCCGCAAGCACGTGCGGGTGGTGCCCTACCCGGAGGACGACATCCCGAGCCTGGTGAAGCGGCTCGGCTACCACGAGTCCATCGTGATGGGCTCCGACTTCCCGCACGCGGAGGGCATCGCCAACCCGGCGGACTACCGCAAGCTCCTCGCGGAGCTCGACGAGTCGGTCCAGGACGACATCATGTACAACAACGCCCAGCAGCTGATCAGCCGCTGAGCCGCCCGGCGCACGGAGGCGGGCCCGGTACCGAGGTTCGGTACCGGGCCCGCTCCGCGCCGGCCGCCGGAACTCAGCCGGCGGGATCCGGGAGGTCGGTGAGGTCCGCCGCGAGGTTCGCGATGTTCGTCAGCAGCGCCTTGCCGCGCGGGGAGTGGTCGTAGCCGGCGAGCGGGTAGCCGTTGCTCAGACAGGCGAAGGACAGGCCGCTGGCCGGATCCATGAAGCCCAGCTGGTAGGCGGCTCCGGCGCTGCCGAAGAGCGCGGGAGACCCGGTGGACGGCAGCCCGCTGCCCGCGTCCGGCCCGGCCACGGTGACGAACAGGGCCATACTGGTCCGCGGGCCGCCCCCGCCGCCGTAGATCCGCTCCCCGTGCGGGTGGTCGGTCAGCCGGATCCGGGTGCCCTCGGCCACCGCCTCCGGCTTCCACAGACCCGAGTGCTCCAGTGCCTGGAAGTACAGCGCGACGTCGGCGGCGGTGGCGACCAGGGCGTGACTGGGCTCGCCCGCCGCGAGGACACGCGGGTCGGACAGGTACCAGGGGCCCCAGGGGTCGGCCTCCTGGTCGTCGCTGGTGCGGTCGGTGGCGGTCATCGGGGCGACGGTGCCCGGCTGCCGGTCCACCGGGACGCCGAGTTCGAGCGACGCCAGGCCGAGCGGCCGGGCGATCCGCTCGCGCAGGTAGTCGGCGAAGGCCAGACCGGTGCGCCGCTCGACGATCTCGGCGATCAGCCAGGCCGCCGAGGTGAGATGGAACTGGAAGCGGCTGCCGGGCGGATAATCGAGCCGCCAGCGGCCGAAGGCGGCGAGCCGCTGCTCACGGTCGAGCATCTTGGGGTGGCCGAGCGGCGCGAAGGGGAAGCCGGCGGTGTGCGTGAGCACCTGCTCGACCGTCACCGCCTCCTTCCCGTTCGGCGCGAACTCCGGGATGATCGCGGCGACCTCCTCCCGCACGTCAAGGAGTCCGTCGCCGATCAGCTTCCACACCGCGCCCGCGACGATCGACCGGCCGACGGACTGCAGGACGTAGCGGGTGTCGGGTTCGGCGTCGCCCCAGGTCTCGAAGGCCACCAGCCGGCCGCCGCGGGCGACGGCGACCTGCGCCGACGGCAGCGGCCCGTGCTCCACCTCCAGGCGGACGCGCCGCAGCAGGACGTCCAGCCGGTGCGGGTCGACGCCGGCCGCCTCGGGGGCGACGAGCGTGTGGTCAGGCGTCACGAGTCTCTCCTTCGCGTGCGGCGGGCTCCCGCAGACTGCGCCGCAGGACCTTGCCGTTGGCGTTGCGCGGCAGGTCGTCGGTGAACCACCAGCGGACCGGGACCTTGAACCCGGACAGCCGGTCCCGGGCGTACGTCCTGAGGGCCGCGGGGTCCGGCGGGGCGCCGGAGTCGGACGGCACGACCCAGGCGACCACCGTCTGGCCGAGCCGTTCGTCCGGGGCGCCGGCGACCGCCACGTCGGCGATGCCGGGGTGGGCGGCCAGGACGGTCTCGACCTCCAGCGGATGGACGTTCTCACCACCGCGGATGATCATGTCGGAGTGCCGGCCGGACAGGTAGAGGTAGCCGTCCGCGGCGATCCGGCCCAGGTCGCCGCTGTGCAGCCAGCCGCCGGCGTCCACCCGGAAGAGGTGGTCGGCGCGGGCGTGGATCTCGCCGACACCGTCCGGGCCCGCCTCGTGCAGGCGCAGCTCGACGCCGGGGGCGGCGCGGCCGACGGACCGCAGCAGCTCGGTGCGTCCGGCGACCGCCTCCCGGTGGTCCTCGGGTGTCAGGACGCTGATCGGGGAACCCTCGGTCTGCCCGAACATGTTGAGCATGCGGACGCCGGGCATGGCCTCGTAGGTCCGCCGCAGCGTCTCGGGGCGGACCGGCGCGCCGCCGTACTGGAGGACCCGCAGGGTCTCGTGGCGGGCCCGGCCGGCGGCCAGCAGGGTCTCCAGCATGGCCGGGACCATGCTGGTGTGCGTGGTGCCGAGCTCCCGCAACAGCGTCCAGCCCTCCACGGTGAAGCGGGGCAGTCCGGTGACCAGGGCGCCCGCGGCGAGGGCCACGGCGATGTTGCCGAGGCCCGCGATGTGGTGGAAGGGCGCGCTGCCGCCGTAGAAGCTGTCGGGGGCGAGGGCGCACAGCCGTCCGTTGACGCGGGCGCGGGCGGCCAGCCGCCGCTGCGTCATGGTGACGGGCTTGGGGCGTCCGGTCGTCCCGGAGGTGTGCAGCACGGCGGCGAGGTCGTCCGGGCCGGCCGCCAACCGCCGTGTGGACGGCTGTAGTTGCGGTACCGGCACCGCGCGGCGGCCGGACAGGGCGGCCACCTGGCGGCCCAGCGCGGCGAACTCGGGCTGGACGACGAGCACCTGCGACCCCGTCGCCTCGACGACGGTGGCGATCTCGTACGCCGTCATGCGCACGCCCAGCGGCGCGAGCGGATGGCCCGATCCGGCGCCGCCGATCACCAGCGCGAGAGCCTCCGCGGAGGTGGCGACCAGGGCGGGCACCGGGGCGCCGGGCTCCAGGCCGAGCGTGTCGAGCCAGTCGGCCGCGCCGGCCGCCCGGTCCAGGAGTTCGCGTCCGGTCCAGGTGAGGTCACCGAACCGGACGGCGGAACGGGTGTGGTCGTGGGCCAGGCCGACCATGGCGGTCCAGGTGTCCGCCGTCGCGGTGTCCTGCGCGGCGCCCACCGGTTCAGGGCTCCAGGCGGGCCGTCGCGGTGCCGGTGACCACCTCGGCGCCGTCCTGGGTGACGGTGCGCAGCGAGAAGTGGGCGACCGGGCCGTCCGGGGTGTCCTCCACCGACTCGACGGTGGCCGTCGCGGTCAGCGTGTCGCCGGGCCAGACCTGCGCCTTGAAGCGGACACCGAAGCTCAGCAGCGCCTCGGGGCCGACCCAGTCGGTGAGGACCCGCCCGGTCATGCCCATCGTCAGCATGCCGTGCGCGAAGACACCGGGATATCCGGCCGTCTCGGTGGCGAACCGGTCGTCGGAGTGCAGCGGGTTGAAGTCGCCGGACGCGCCGGCGTACTGCACGATCCGGGTCCGCTTCAGATCCTCGACCAGCACGCTCTCACGGGTCTCGCCGACCTTGACGTCGGCCGCGTGCACGCTCATCGGGTGTCCTTCGGGGTTGCGGGGCCCTCGGGCACGACGGCCAGGGTCAGGGCGCTGACGACCGGTTCGCCGTCGGCGTCCCGGTACTCGGTGATCCGCTCGCTGAACAGCAGCCGGCCGGTGCGGCCCTGCTTCTCCCAGCTGCGTCCGGGCACGGTGTGCGCGTGCAGCGTCTCGCCGGCGCGCACCGGCCGGTGGTAGGTGAAGTGCTGCTCGGCGTGCAGCCCGCCGCCGCCCTCCGGCATCACGCCGGGGCCGGCGCCCGAACCGAACCACTCCTGGCCCGGCTTGGGCCGCAGGTGGTAGTCGGGGTCGTAGTGGGCGCTCGCCATGGTGAAGGTGGGCGGCGCGAGCGCCGACTCCCCCTCATACGCCGGGTTCTCGTCGCCGATGGCGCGGGCGAACATCATGATGTGCCCGGCTTCGACGGGGAACGGCTGCCCTGTCATCGTCCAGTCTCCTCGGTCGGTACGGCGGGTCCGTACGGCTTCCGCTGCGGGGTGCTGCGGGGTGCTGCGGGGTGCTGCGGGGTGCTGCGGGGTCAGTACGGCAGGAACGCGTCGCGCGTCGCCTCGTCGGGGTCGAAGTCCGGTGGCAGCCCCTCGAACTTGGGCTCCCGCTTCTCGGTGAAGCTCGCCACGCCCTCGCGGAAGTCCGGTGAACCGGCGAAGAACTCCATCGCGGAGTAGGAGCGGGCGAGGGCGTCGGTGAAGGGCCGGTCGAGATCGCCGTACACCTGGTGCCGTACGACGGCCATGGCGCGCGGGGAGCAGTTGCGGGCGATGTCCCGGGCGTAGGCGCGGGCGGCGTCCAGCAGGTCCTCGGCTTCCACCACACGGCTGACGAGGCCGAGTTCCCTCGCCTCGTCGGCGTCGACGACGCGGCCGGACAGCAGCAGGTCGAGCGCGTTCTCCAGGCCGACGATACGGGGCAGGACGTACGGCAGGTTGTACTCGCCGGCCAGGCCGCGGCGGGTGAAGGCGGTGGTGAAGCGGGCGCCGCGGGCCGCGAAGCGGACGTCGCAGATGAGTGCCTGGATCAGGCCGATACCCGCGCAGGCGCCGTTGACGGCGGCGATCATCGGCTTGGGCAGGTTCCGCCTGCTGTACATGGGCACGCGGGCCTGGAGGTTGAGGGACTGGCCCGGCTGCGCGTTCTGCTCCAGCCGCTGCATGTCCATGCCCGGGCAGAACGCCCGGCCGGCCCCCGTGACGATCACGACCCGGACGGCCGGGTCGTGCGCGGCCTCGTCCAGGAGAGCGAAGAAGCGGCGCTCCATGGGCAGGCTCCAGGCGTTCTTGCGTTCGGGGCGGTTGAGGGTGACGGTGGCGACGCCGTCCTCGTCGACCTCGTACAGCACCAGGTCCAGGTCCTCGGCGGACACCTCGGGCTCCTCGGGCATCACGTCACTCCTCGGTCAGCGGTTCGATGGGGTCGCCGACGCCCGGCCGTTCGCCGGAGATGGTCACCACCACCTGGCCGCGGGCGCAGATGCGTCCGTCGGTCATCACGTCGACGTCGGCGAAGTGCACGCGGCGGCCCCGGCGCACACAGCGGGCGTAGGCCACGGCCTCGCGGCCGCGGGCGGGTGCGAGGTACTGCACCGACATCGACACGGTGCTCAGCCGGCTCCCCTTGTCGAAGTCGTGCCCGGCGATCACGGCGCCGGCGCCGGCGGTGTCGATGAGGGCGGAGACCACTCCGCCGTGGAAGATGCCCTCGTGGGCGGAGAGGGACTCCGCGTAGGGCAGCACGATCTCGACGCCGTCCGGGTCCCAGCGCGTCACGCGCAGCCCGCAGCGGCGGTTGAACGCGACCCCGCGCTCCCAGCGGGCCCGGAACCACTCGCGGCGTTCGAGCTGTTCCTGGTCGGTGAGGGACCTCGCTGCGACGGTCATCCGCATGCCCTCCGGTCTCGGCGCTCAGCCGATCGATATAGTTACATGATTTAACAGATGAGGCAATCATACGGGACGAGCCTCGACGTCAGATGTATTATTTATATAACTCATTCGCCTGTTCGTCACGCAGAGAGGAACTCCCCGATGCCGTCGACCGCACTGGCCGGTGTCCGCGTCCTCGACCTGTCCCGCATCCTCGCGGCCCCGCTGGCCACCCAGATGCTGGCCGACCTGGGAGCCGAGGTGATCAAGGTGGAACGCCCCGGCGGCGGTGACGACTCCCGGACCTACGGCCCGCCCTTCGCCGGCGGACCGGGCGGTGACCGGACGGACACCGCCGCCTTCTACCTCTCCTGCAACCGCAACAAGCGGTCGGTCACCGTCAACCACGCCTCCGCGGAGGGGCAGGAACTCATCCGCGCCCTGGCGGCGCGCTCGGACGTCGTGGTCGAGAACTTCCGCGCGGGCACCCTCGCCAAGTACGGTCTCGACCACGAGAGTCTCCGGGCGCTCGACCCGCGGCTGGTGTACCTCTCGGTGACCGGCTTCGGCCAGACCGGGCCGTACGCCGAACGCCCCGGCTACGACGGCATCTTCCAGGCCATGTCCGGCATGATGAGCGTCTCCGGGCACCCCGACGAGCCGATGAAGGTCGGCGTCAGCATGGTCGACATCCTCACCGGGCTGTACGCCTCCACGGCCGTGCTGGCGGCGCTGCGCCACCGGGACGCCACCGGCGAGGGGCAGTTCATCGACCTGTCCCTGCTGGACTGCGGGCTGGCCTCGCTGTCGCACTTCGCGATGAACTACCTGGTATCCGGCGAGGTCCCGCGCCGCCGCGGCAACGGCGGCTACGGCGGAATCCCGTCCCAGGCGTTCGCCTGCGCGGACAAGCCGATCTTCCTGGTCGCGGGCAACGACAAGCAGTTCGCCGGGTTCTGCGCGGCGGCCGGCCGCGCCGACCTGCTCCAGGACGAGCGGTTCGCCACGACCTCCGCCCGGATCGCGCACCGCGAGGAGATCGTGCCCGTCCTCGAAGCGGTCCTGCGCACCCGGACCCGGGACGAGTGGCTGGCCGTGCTGGACGAACACGACGTGCCGGCGGGCCCGTTCAACGAGTTGCCCGAGGTCTTCGCCGACCCCCAGATCCGCCACCGCGAGATGCTGGTCGAGGTCGAGGACCCGGTGTCGGGCCGCCTGCCCCTGCTGGCCAACCCGATCCGCCTCTCGGCCACCCCGGTCGAGGGCTACACCCCGCCGCCCGCCCTGGGCGAGCACACGGCCGACGTCCTGACCGAACTGGCCGGCGTCTCGGAGGACCGGCTGGCGGGACTGCGGGCCCGGGGAGTGGTGTGAGGGGGCTGCGCCGCGGCCGGAAGTGCGCGCACCGACCGGCCGGGCGGGGGCGGGAAGCAGTCCCCTCCCGGCCGTCCCCCGGACGCCTCACCCGAGCAGTGTCCGCCCGCCCTCCAGCATCAGGGTCGCGCCGGTCAGATAGGCCATGTCGTCGCTGACCAGGGCGGCCACCGCCCGGCCGATGTCCGTCTCCGGGTCGCCCATCCGACCCAGCGGGATCGCGGCCAGGACCCGTTCGGCCTTCTCCGGGTTGGCGGTGAGGTACTCCTCGGCCGCCGGACTCAGCGCCGCCGGACAGACGACGTTCACGCGGATGCCGTACGGCCCCCACTCCCGCGCGGCGACCCGGGTGAGCCCGCGGACGGCCTCCTTGGCCATCGCGTAGGCCGCGAAGGTCACCTCGCCCTGCACGGCCGCAGAGGAACCGAGGTTCACCACGCTGCCGCGGCTGGCCCGCAGATGGGGCAGGGCCGCCTGCATGGCGTGAAAGGCGGCCAACGGCCCGCTGCGGTAGGTGAGTTCGACGTCGTCGTACGAGGTCGTCTCCAGCCGCCGCTGCACCGAGCTCTGCGCGTTGTTGACGAGCACGTCCAGGCCGCCGAACTCCGCCACCGTCTCGGCCACCATGCGGTCGACGTCCTCGCGTTCGCCGACGTCCCCGACCACGGTGTGCGCGCGCCCGCCGCGCCCGGTGATCTCCGCGGCGACCTCCTTCAGCTTGCCCTCGGTGCGGCCGGTGACGACCACGGCCGCCCCCTCGGCGGCCAGCGCGAGCGCGATGCCGCGGCCCACGCCCTGTCCGCCGCCGGTGACCAGTGCCGTCCTCCCGGCGAGCCGGGTCCCTCGCCCTGTCACGTCGTCTCCTTCCAGAAGCCCGCCCAGGAGGGGAAGGCGCCCGGGAGCGCCGGTTCACCGGCCCCCTCCCAGCCCTGGAATCCCACCGCCTGCGGGCGCTCGGTCGTGTCGGCCGCGTACCAGTGCTGTTCGCGGCGCCGGGAGAAGTACCACTCGCCGTCCACCCGCGCGTAGTCGTCGAGGTAGCGGATCGCCATCACGATCCACCGCTCCCCCACCTCGTGCTCGGCCCGGCAGTACACCGAGCCGGTCGCGGTGTCGCGGCCGGTGAACTCGATGTGGTGGCCGCAGATCTGGTGCACCGACCGGCGGAAACCGCGCACCAGCGGCTCGATGTACGCCACCAGCGCCTCCCTGCCGCGGCCCAGGCGCCCCATCTCCACGTCGGGCCGGAAGCAGCCGGCCCAGGCGCCGAGGTCGCGGGCGTCCACGGCGAGGGCGTAGCGGACGGGCAGCTGCTGGATCGCCAGGTGCGACTCGACGCGGTCGACCCGGTCCTCGATGGACGGCCCCGCGCCGCCGTCGGGCGCCGTCACGGCCGGGGGTCCTTCGGCAGGCCGAGGAGCTGCTCCCCGATGATGTTCCGCTGGATCTCGCTCGACCCGCCGTAGATCGTCTCCGCGAGCGAGAGCAGGAACGAGCGCTGCCGCCGGTCCAGGCCGTAGTCCTCGCCGACGATCTGCGCGGCCGGACCGGCCAGTTCCATCGCCAGGTGGCCGAGGTGCTGGTGGCGGGTGGAGGCGTACAGCTTGGCGGTGGTGGCCTGCGCGCCCGGTGCGCGGCCGGTGGTGAGTTCGCCGATGGTCCGCAGGTTCGTGGTGCGCATGATGCGTACCGAGATCCAGGCGTCGACGATCCGGCCGCGCAGCATGGGGTCGTCCAACGCGCCCCGCCGCCGGGCCAGTTCGACCAGCGCCTCTGCCTCCCGCTCGAACCCGAGCTGCTGGGGCAGCAAGGTCGTGCCGCGTTCGATGCCGAGGGTGGCCATCGCGGTGCGCCAGCCCTCGCCGACCTCGCCGACGACCAGGTCCGCGCCGGTGCGCGCGCCGGACAGGAAGACCTCGGCGAACTCGTCCTGGCCGGCGAGGTTGCGGATGGGCCGGATCTCCACGCCCGGCTGGCGGGCCGGCACGAGCAGCATGGTCAGCCCCCTGTGCCGGTGGGAGTCGGGGTCGGTGCGGGTGAGGACGTAGAGCCAGTCGGCGTGCAGGCCGAAGGACGTCCACACCTTCTGTCCGTCGATCACCCACTGGTCGCCGTCCAGCGTGGCCCGGGTGCGGACCGAGGCCAGGTCGGAGCCGGCGCCCGGTTCGCTGAAGCCCTGGCCCCAGAGTTCCTCGACGGCGAGGATGGACGGCAGGAACCGTTTGCGCTGGGCCTCGCTGCCCGCCTTCAGGAGCATGGGCCCGAGCAGGTCGAGGGCGTTGCCGGTGGCCCGGTAGGGGGCGTCGGCCCGCGCGTACTCGTACTCGAAGACGATCTCCTCGACGAGGCCGAGGCCGCGTCCGCCGTACTCCCGCGGCCAGCCCACGCCCAGCCAGTTCCCGGCGGACAGCTCCCGGTCCCAGGCGAGGCGCACCTCCCAGGCGGCGCCGTCCGTGGGGCCGCCGACGCCCCGGTGCTCGGCGAACTCCCCCACGAGGTGGTCCGCCAGCCAGTCCCGCAGCTCCTGGCGGAACTCGTGTACGGCGGGCCCGAAGTCGAGCTCCATGCCGGCTCCTTCACTAACGGTCGGGCGGTCGGGTCTGGGATTCAGATGCCGAGCCGGGTGGCGAGCAGTTCCCGGTGGTACGACGGCGGTCCGAGGAGCACCTCGGAGCTCTTGGCGCGCTTGAAGTACAGGTGGGCCGGGTGTTCCCAGGTGAAGCCGATGCCGCCGTGGACCTGGATGTTGTCGCCGGTGACCCGGGTGAAGACCTCCGAGCAGAAGGTCTGGGCGAGGGCCGCCGCCACGGCGATCTCCGTCTCGTCGCCGTCCTCGAGCGCCCACAGTCCGCCGTACGCGGCCGAGCGGGCGGACTCGATCTCCGCCAGCATGTCGGCGCACTTGTGCTTGATCCCCTGGAACGAGCCGATGGCCCGGCCGTACTGGACGCGGATGCGGGCGTAGCCCACCGCGGCCTCCAGGGCGGCGGCGGCTCCGCCGGTCTGTTCGGCGGCCAGCAGGACGGAGGCGGTGGCGAGGGTGCGCTCCAGGGCGGGCCAGGCGGTGCCCTCGGTGCCCAGGAGCCGGGCGGGGGTGTCCGTGAAGCGGACGCTCGCCTGTTTGCGGGTCTGGTCCAGGGTGGGCAGCGGGGTGCGGACCAGGCCGGGCGCGTCGGCGCCGACGGCGAAGAGGCTGATGCCCGAGGGGGTGCGCGCGGCCACCAGCAGCAGGTCGGCGAGGTGGCCGTCGGGGACGTAGGTCTTGACGCCGGTCAGGCGCCAGCCGTCGGGCCCCTCGACGGCCGGGAGGTCGATGCCGCGCTCGTCCCAGCGGCCGGTGTCCTCGGTGAGGGCCAGGGTGGCCACCGTCGAGCCGGCGGCGATGCCCGGCAGCAGGTCGGCCCGGGCCCGCTCGTCGTCGCAGCGCAGCAGCGCCTCGGCGGCCAGCGCCACGGTGGCGAAGTACGGTCCGCCCAGCAGGGCGCGGCCGGCCTCCTCGAAGACGACGCCGAGTTCGACGTAGCCGAATCCGGAGCCGCCGTACTCCTCCGGTACCGCGAGGCCCTGGAGGCCGAGTTCGGTGGCCATGCGCCGCCAGACGACGAGGTCGTAGCCGCGCGGGTCGGCGGCCAGCCGGCGCACGTCCGGCTCGCCGGAGTACTTGCCGAGGAACGACCGCACGACCTTGCGCAGTTCGTCCTGCTCCTCGCTGAAGGTGAGATCCATGCCGAGCTTCCCGTCCTGAGTGTGACCCGCTCGCCCGTCCGTCTGCCGGGCGGCTTGTCGACCCGCCCTCGATACAGTTAGATAATTATAGTATCCACACTGAATGCACCAGGAGCGTGACGTGACCGATCTCTACGACCAGTTCACGAGCCTGACCTTCGAGCGGCCCGCGCCCGGCGTGCTCCGTCTCGTGCTGGACGCCCCGAACCTCAACGCCGTGGACCCCCGGATGCACGGGGAACTGGCCGACGTCTGGCCGGTGATCGACCGGGACGAGCAGACCCGCGCGGTGGTCGTCCAGGGCGCGGGCAAGGCGTTCTCGGCCGGCGGGACCTTCGACTCCATCGAGGCCATGACCGGGGACCACGCGGTCCGTGCCCGGGTGATGCGCGAGGCCAGGGACATGGTCTACGGCGTGATGAACTGCTCCAAGCCGGTGGTCTCCGCGATCCACGGCCCGGCGGTCGGCGCGGGGCTGGTCATTGGTCTGCTGGCGGACATCTCGATCGCCGCCCGCACCGCGAAGATCGTCGACGGTCACACCCGTCTCGGGGTCGCGGCCGGTGACCACGCGGCCATCTGCTGGCCGCTGCTGTGCGGCATGGCGAAGGCCAAGTACTACCTGCTGACCTGCGAGGTGCTCACCGGCGAGGAGGCCGAGCGGATCGGTCTGGTCTCCCGGTGCGTGGACGCCGGCGAGGAGCACGCCGAGGCGCTGCGGGTGGCCGGCGCGCTGGCCGCCGGACCCGCCAGCGCCATCAGCTGGACCAAGCGCTCCCTCAACCACTGGTACCGCACGGCCCAGCCGATCTTCGAGGCCTCGCTCGGCCTGGAGTTCTTCGGGTTCGCCGGACACGAGGTCGTCGAGGGGCTGGCCGCCCACCGCGAGAAGCGCGCCCCGGACTTCGAGGGCGTCGGCGAGAAGCACCCGATCGACCTGTGACGCCCCGACCCACGAAAGGAACCGCCATGACCACCGAGCACACCGTCACCGACGTCCCCCCGCTGGTACGGGGGCTGACCTACGAGGACATGCCGGTGGGGCAGGTCTTCCGGACCGCCCGCCGCACCGTCACCGAGACCGACCTGGTCAACTTCGTCACCTGGGGCGGCTTCACCGAACCCCTCTTCTGGGACGCCTCGCACGCCGCGGAGGGCGGCTACACCGGACGGCTGGTGCCGGGCGGACTGACGTACTGCCTGGCGGAGGGGCTCGTGCTCCAGACGAACGTGCTGCACGGCACCGGTCTGGCGTTCCTGCACATGGAGCTGAGCGTGCGGGGGCCGGTGTACGTCGGCGACACGGTGTACGCGGTCGTGGAGACCACCGGCAACCGCCCCTCGAGCAAGCCCGGCCGGGGCGTGGTGACCAGCCGGATCAGCGTCCGCAACCAGCGGGACGAGGAGGTCCTCGTGTACACGCCGGTGCGGCTCATCCGGGGCCGGGACTACGGGGCCGGAACGCCCTGAGACCGGGCCGCGGCGGCCGGCACCAGCGTCAGCCGGCCCGTGGGATCGGTGACCACCGCGTCCGCGAACACTCCCCGGTGCACCCAGTCCGAGGGGATCGCGGGGCGCGGCGGGGCCTCGTGGTCGGGGACCGCCATCGCGTACAGCCGGGTGTAGCGGAACTTGGCCTCCAGGTTGTCCAGCACCGACCAGTACTCGTAGCCGCACACCTCGACCCCGGCCGCGACCAGTCCGGACAGCCAGGACAGCCGGGCGCGCAGCAGGGACCGCCGCCGGGTGTCGTCGCTGTGTCCGCTGTCGTCGACGAGATCCAGGTCGGCCATGCCGTTGTCGATGACGGACAGCGGCGGCAGCAGCTCCCCGTACAGGTCGTGCAGCCCGGCGACGGCGTCGGCGAGGCCCTCGGGGATGATCGGCCAGCCGTACGCCGTCGTCTCCACGTCATCGAAGGGGACGACCGCGAAGCCGAGGCCGACGAGCAGCCGGTTCACCTCGTTCAGGGCGCCGGGACAGCGCGTGGTCGGCAGCACCCGGGGCAGGTTCTCCGGCGCGGTGACGCGGAACGGCGTGTGCCAGGACAGGCCCAGCAGGTCCTGTCGCGTGGCGATGGTCTCCAGGTCCCCCGGGCGCACGCAGCCGGTCGCCTCGACGGGTGAGACGTCGTCCTCGGTGACCATGTGCCCGCCCAGCAGCAGCGGGTCCAGGAACAGCTGGTTGGTCCAGCCCTCCAGGCGTTCCACGGCGAGGCGGTCGTAGGGGTCGTCGGTGGCCGGGTAGCCGCCGACGAGGGTCACCGTGGTGCCGATCCGGCCGCGCACGCCGGCGCCCCCGAGCGCCTGCACGGCGAGCCCGTTGGCCAGCAGGATGTGGTGGACCGAGGCCAGCCCGGCCAGGCCGATGCCCCGGCGGGGCGGGTACATCCCGGCCACGTGGTCGGCCAGGGTGGGGCCGGCCAGGTCGGTGGAGGTGATCCAGCGCTCCACCCGGTCGCCGAAGCGGCGGCCCAGCTCGGCGGCGTACGCGGCGAAGTGCTCGGCGGTGTCGCGGTCCAGCCAGCCTCCGGCCGCGTCCAGCCAGGGCGGGAGGTTGCGGTCGAGCAGGGTCACGGCGGGTCGTACACCGTCCGCGAGCAGGGCGTCGAGCGCGCGGTCGCAGCGGTCCAGCGCCACCGGGTCCCAGGTGCCGGGGCCCTCGGGCTGGAGCTGCGGCCAGCCGGCGACCATCCGGTGCGTGTCGGCGGTGACGCCGAACAGCTGCCGCATGTCCTCGGTCCACTGCCGGAAGTGCCCGCCGCGCTCCGACGGGGGTGGCGGCGGTGCCGCGAGAGCGTCCGCGGTGGCGACACCCCAGTCGAGTCCGCGGAGGGGATCGTGCAGGAAACCATCGTTCATGGTTGCCGTCCAGGCGGTAAATGGTTCAGCGCATTCAACTGAATGCCCGCCGTCCGGACGCTAACAGTTCAAGCAAACTACGACAATGTTTCGGCCGGATCTCCTGAAATCAGCCGGTTGCGAGCATGAGATCCGCCACCCGCCGTCCGTACCCCACGGCGTCCCCGGGCGGCCCTACTCACCGAGGGGGCGGAACTCCTCCTCCCGCCACCAGGGGTAGACCCCCGGCATGTCCTTGCTGACCAGGCCGGGGAAGGCGGGCGGGCGCTTGGCGAGGAACGACTCGACGCCCTCGGTGGGGTCGGGGCCGCCGCCGATCTGGCTCATGATCCGCGAGTCGAGGCGGTGCGCCGCCATGGGGTGCGGTTCGCCGAGCATCCGCCACATCATCTGCCGGGACAGGGCGACCGAAACGGCGGAGGTGTTCGCGGCGATCTCGCGGGCCAGTTCGTGGGCCGCTGGGAGGAGCTCGCCGGGGGCGTGGACGGAGCGCACAAGGCCGGCCGCGAGGGCCTCGTCGGGGCCGAAGAGCCTGCCGGTGGCCACCCACTCCATCGCCCGCTGCATGCCCACCGCGCGCGGCAGGAACCAGCTCGCCGCCGACTCCGGCACGATGCCGCGGCGGGCGAAGACGAACCCGAACTTCGCCGAGGTCGAGGCCAGCCGGATGTCCATGGGCAACGTCATGCTGGCCCCGACGCCGGCGGCGGGCCCGTTGACCGCCGCGATCACCGGCTTGGTGCAGGCGAAGATCCGCAGCGCGACCCGGCCGCCCGTGTCCCGGTGCCAGGCGCCCGCCGTGCGGTGGTCGAAGGTGGACCGGCCGCCGCTGACGTCGGCGCCCGCGCAGAAGCCGCGCCCCGCGCCGGTCACCACGATCACCCGGATCTCGTCGTCGGCGTCGGCCGCGTCCAGGACGTCGAGCAGGTCCTGCATCATCTGCGGGCCGAAGGCGTTCAGCTTCTCGGGCCGGTCGAGGGTGACGGTGAGGATCCGGTCCTCCACCTCCGCACGCACGGTCTCGTAGGTACGACTCGACATGGCGCGTCCTCCGTCACTCGGCTGCCCGGTTCTCAGAAAGCTTAATTAGTTATAGCATTCAACTCTACTGACTCATTCATGATCGAGGGCTGTGGAGATGGCGGACCTGGTGGAAACGGATCTCGTGGTGACGGCCGTCGGACCGGTCAGGCTGGTCGAACTGAACCGGCCGGAGCAGCTCAACTCGATGAGCGAGCGGCTGCACACCTCGCTCGCCTCGGTCTGGGACGAGCTCGCCGCCGACCCCGGGGCCCGGGCCGTGGTGCTCACCGGGCGCGGCCGGGCCTTCAGTGCCGGCGGCAACTTCGACATCATGACCCGGGTCCAGCGCGACAGTGCCTTCCGGCAGCAGAACGTCGACGAGGCCCGCCGCATCATCACCGGCATGGTCCGCTGCCCGCTGCCGGTGATCTCCGCGGTCAACGGGCCCGCCGTGGGCCTGGGTTGCAGCCTGGCCCTGCTCAGCGACCTGGTGCTGATCGCCGACGACACCTACCTCGCCGACCCGCACGTCCAGGTGGGCCTGGTCGCGGGCGACGGCGGGGCCCTCGTGCTGCCGCTGCTCGTCGGGCTCACCCGCGCGAAGGAACTGCTGTTCCTGGGCGAGCGGGTGAGCGCCGAGGACGCGGTGCGGCTCGGGGTCGCCAACCGCGCCGTCCCCAGGGACAAGCTCCTGGACGAGGCCATGGACCTGGCCGGACGGCTCGCCGCGCTTCCCGCGCAGGCGCTGCGCGAGACCAAGCGGGCGGTGAACCTGCACCTGGAGCAGGCCCTGGCCACCGTGCTGGAACCGGCCCTGCTCGCGGAGCGGGACAGCATGCACGCCCCCGACCACATCGCAGCCGTGGAGAAGATCATCGCCGCGCGCGGCCGTCGCTGAGCGGCAGGCCGAGCAGAAGCCGAGCAGGAAGAGGAGGACCGAGGTATGGACTTCGCGTTCAGCGACGAGCAGGAGGAACTGCGGCGCACGGTCCGGGCGTTCCTCGCCGACACCTCGCCCGAGACCGAGGTGCGGCGGCTGATGGAGACCCCGGAGGGCTTCGACCGGACGCTGTGGCGCCGGATGGGAACCGAGCTCGGCCTCCAGGGCCTGGCCGTCCCCGAGGAGTACGGCGGCGCCGGCTGCGGGCCGGTCGAGACGGGCGTGGTCATGGAGGAGGCGGGCCGGGCGCTGCTGTGCGCCCCCTTCCTCGCCTCGGCGGTCCTGGCGACCACCACCCTGCTGCGCTCGGCCGACGAGGACGCCCGCAAACGGCTGCTCCCGGCGCTGGCCGCGGGTGAAAGGGTGGCGACCCTCGCCCTCACCGAGGACTCCGCCCGCTGGGACCGGCAGGGCGTCACGCTCACCGCCCGCCCCGCGGACGGGGACTGGCTGCTGGAGGGGCACAAGACCTTCGTCCTCGACGGAGCCGCCGCCGACGTCGTCCTCACCGTGGCCCGCACCGGCGACGGGGGCATCGGCGTGTTCCTGGTCGAGGGCGACGCGCCGGGGCTCACCCGCCGGCCGCTGCCCACGCTGGACCCGACCCGGCGCCAGGCACGGCTGGAGTACGCGGCCGTACCGGCACTGCGGCTGCGCACGCACGGCGAGGGCGACGGCTGGGACCTGGTCGCGCAGGTGCTCGACCGGGCCGCGGTGGCGCTGGCCGCCGAGCAGGTCGGGGTGGCCGCACGCGCCCTGGACAGCGCGGTCGAGTACGCCAAGGTGCGGCGGCAGTTCGGCCGGCCCATCGGCTCCTTCCAGGCGATCAAGCACCTGCTGGCCGACGTCCTGCTCGAAGTGGAGTCGGCCCGCGCCGCCGCCCACTACGCGCTGCTCGCGGCCGGGAACGAGGACCCGGAGCTGCCCGCCGTGGCGAGCCTCGCCACGGCGTTCTGCTCCGACGCCTGCCTCCGGGCGACGGAGGAGAACATCCAGGTGCACGGCGGCATCGGCTTCACCTGGGAACACCCGGCCCACCTGTACCTCAAGCGGGCCAGAACGTCACAGCTGCTGTTCGGCGACCCCGCGTACCACCGGGAACGGCTCGCCCGGCACATCGGACTGGACACGGACACGGTCGAGGGAGTGGCATGAAGGTCGACGGCAAACTGAACGTCTGGGGCACCGCCGAGGTGGTCGAGGAGGCCAGGCACCACGAGAAGGCCGGCTACGACGGCCTGTGGGCCTCGGAGTCCAAGCACGACCCCTTCCTGCCGCTGCTGCTGGCCGCCGAGCACACCGACCGGCTGGAGGTGGGCACGGCCATCGCGGTCGCCTTCGCCCGCTCCCCCATGCAGCTCGCGTACACCGCGCACGACCTGCAGAGCTACTCCGGCGGACGGTTCTCGCTCGGCCTCGGCAGCCAGATCAAACCGCACATCGAGCGCCGCTTCGCGATGCCGTGGAGCCGGCCGGCGGCCCGCATGCGGGAGTACGTCGGCGCGCTGCACGCCATCTGGGACGCCTGGAACGAGGGCGCGAGGCTCGACTTCCGGGGCGACTTCTACACGCACACCCTGATGTCCCCCTTCTTCTCGCCCCCGCCCGCGCCGGGCGGGGCGCCGAAGGTGTTCGTGGCCGCCGTCGGGGAGGCGATGACCAGGGTGGCGGGCGAGGTGGCGGACGGGCTGCTCGCGCACGGCTTCACCACCGAGCGGTATCTGCGGGAGGTGACCCTGCCGACCCTGGAGGCGGGCCTCGCGGCCTCGGGCCGCACGCGCGGCGACTTCTCCGTGTCGCACCTGCTGCTGACCGCGACCGGCCGCACCGAGGAGGAACTGGCCCGCGCGATCGAGGGCACCCGCCGCCAGATCGCCTTCTACGGCAGCACCCCCGCCTACCGCGGGGTGCTGGAACTGCACGGCTGGGGCGAACTGGGCGACGAGCTCAACGCGTTGTCGAAGTCCGCGCGCGAGGACAAGTGGGAGGCGATGGGGCGGCTCGTCGACGACGAGGTCCTGCACGCCTTCGCGGTCGTCGCCGAGCCGCAGCGGGTGGCCGCCGAGATCCGCGCCCGCTACGGGGCGCTGGTGGACCGGGTGTCCTTCTACACCGCGTACGAGATCGACGCCGAGGTGTGGGAGCCCATCGTGCGGGAGCTGCGCGACAGTTGAGCGGCGGGGTGTGACCCCCGGCCCACGGGGGCAGGGGGTCAGCCGAGCAGGTCCAGGACGGTGGTCATGGACCTGTTCTGCAGCAGGTAGTCCTCGGCCTCCTGGAGGTGGACGCGCCACAGTTCCTCGGCGTCCTGGGCCCGGCGGGCGGCGACCAGCTCGACGAGGGCCACATGGGCGCGGAAGCCCCGGCGGTTGGCCCGGAGGTTCTCGGGGCTGCCGGCGTCGAGGTCGACATGGGACCAGTTCGCCTGGTCGATGATGTGCCGGACCATGCCGTTGAGGACGTTCAGCGTCTGGTTGGCGGCCAGTTCGACGACCAGGGCGTGGAACTCCATGTGGGCCCGGATGAACGCCGACGGGTCGTCCATCAGCCCCTCCGCCTCGGCGACGGCGGCCCGCAGCCGCCGCAGGTCCTCCTCGGTGCGCCGCTCGGCCAGCAGTCCGGCGCAGGGCGCCTCGATCACCGTACGGGCGTCGTAGACGTCCTTCAGGGTCGTACCCCGGTACTCCAGGACGACCCCGGCGTAGCGGGCGGCCACCGTGCCCTCCGGGACCTGCACCCGCGCCCCGCCCCGGGCACCCCGGCGCACGTTGATCAGCGACTCCGACTCCAGTACCCGGAACGCCTCGCGCAGGGTCGGCCGGGACACGGCGAACTCCTCCATGAGGGCCGTCTCGGAGGGCAGCGCGTCGCCCTCGGCGAGTTCGCCGCGCACGATCATCCGGCGCAGCCGTGCCGCGACCAGCTCCGCCATCTTGGGCACCCGCACCTGGACGCCGCCGATCCGGCCACCGCCCTGTCCACCCGTCGCAGTCATCGCGGGGCCCACCTCCGTCCGGCCCGCGGGCGGGGCACGCGGCCCGTCCGTCGAGTGGACACCACTCTACAACTAGATAACTCTTTCAACTAGGTCAGCGAGTTCGTCGTGATGAGGTGTTCGGCCAGCGTCAGCAGCAGGTCGCGGCCGACCGACCGCTGCCGCATGTCTCCCATCAGCAGCGGCACTTCGGGGTCGAGGTCGAGCGCCTCGCGCACCTCCCGCTCGTCGCGGTCCCGGTGGCCGTGGAAGCAGTTGACCCCGACGACGAACGGGATACGGCGGCTCTCGAAGAAGTCGATGGACGCGAAGCTGGTCTCCAGGCGCCGGGTGTCGGCGAGGACGACCGCACCGAGGGCGCCCTGTACGAGGTCGTTCCACATGAACCAGAAGCGTTCCTGGCCCGGCGTGCCGAACAGGTAGACCACCAGCTGCGGGCCGACCATGATCCGGCCGAAGTCCATGGCCACCGTGGTGGTGGACTTCCGCTCGATGCCGTCGACGTCGTCGATGCCGACGCTTGCCACGGTCAGGTACTCCTCGGTGCGCAGCGGCGGCACCTCGCTCACCGCCCCGACCAGGGTCGTCTTGCCCACACCGAAGCCGCCGGCCACGAGGATCTTGACGGCCGCGGGGGCCGTGCCGGCGGGGGTGCGCTCGATGAGGTCAGAGTCTGCGAAGTCCATCCCGCACCGCCCGAAGTAGGTTCATGTCCCAGTTGCTTCCTGCCGCCACGGCGAGCGGCGGACGGGTGGTCGCCCTGCCCATGGCGACCAGGTCGTCGATCAGGATCTTCGTCACCGACACCGGCAGGTCCAGTTCGGCGGCGATCTCGGCCACCGCCGCGGGCGCCCGGCACTGCCGCAGGATCGAGCGGTGCTCGGGCTGGAGACCGCGGGAGCCCGCCCGGGTGGGCTCGGGCTCGACGGTGGACACCAGCGTGATCAGGGTGAGGTCGTCGCGGGCCGGCGCGGTCCGGCCCTGCGTGATCGTGTAGGGCCGTACGGACAGTGCTTCCGCGTCACCGGGTTCCATGCCGTCCGTCCAGTGACTCACTCACGCACACCGCCCTCGCCGGCGGGTGTCACGACGCGCGCTTCGCTGCCGAGGCGCTGCCCCACCTGCTGCATCAGCGTGTGCATGGCCACCGCCATCAGTTCGGCGTCGACCTCCTGGGACGCCACGACGGCCAGATGCGTGCCCCGGCCGGCCGCGGAGATGAACAGCCACAGCTCGGCCAGCTCCACGATCACCTGGTGCACCGGGCCGCCGCCGAACAGCGTCCCGACCCCTCGGGCCAGGCTCTGCTGGCCGGTGGCCACGGCGGCCAGCCGCTCGGCGTCGCCGCGGGCGATGGTGCCGGACTGGCTCACCACCAGACCGTCGTCGGACAGCACGATGGCGTGCCGGGTGCCCGGCACCTGCTCGACCAGGCCGTCCAGCAGCCAGTCGAGATCCTGATGAGTGGCGGTCGTTCGCAGTGTCATGGTCAGTCTTCCGTCGGGAACCGTCTGCGGGTCGGCAGGCCCTCCGCGGGACCGCGGTCTGCCGTGGGTGTCGTACGCCGCGCCATCCGGGACTGGCGCTGGAAGGCGCCGACCGTGGCGCCGGAGCGGACCGGGGCGGCCCGTGGCACGGCCGGCTCGCCGTCACCGCGCGCCCCGGTGCCCGCGTCGGGGTCCCGCAGTTCGTCGACCAGGCTGGCCTGGCGCACCCGTTTGGGCAGCGGCCGCACCACCCCGGGTCCGGCGTCGCCGGGCGCGCCGGCGTGCGCCTGCCCGGGCAGCCCCGGCACCCCGTGCGGGTGCGGCGGACCGGTCCGGGCGCCGGGCCACGGATTCGCCCCGGTCGACGGGCCCGCCACCGGCACTCCGTACCCGGGCCCCGTCGCCGGTCCCCCGGACGTGCGGTGTTCGGCCGCGTGACCGGTGGCGCGCCCGTTTCCGTGTCCGGGCGCGGGGCCGGGCGCGGGGGCGGTGCCGTCTCCGTGTCCGGGCGCGGGGCCGGTGCCGTGTCCGACCGCCGGTCCGGGGCCGTGGACGGGGAGGGTCATGAGCCGTGCGTCCGGGCCGGGCCGTGGGGACGGTACGGCGTGTTCCGGCGACGGCGGCCAGGAGGCGACGGCCTCGGCCGGCCCGTTCGCGGCCTGCTCGGCGATGTCGACGACCAGTTCGTCGGGGATCAGGACGACCACCCGGGTGCCGCCGAACGCGGAGGGCCGCAGCTCCACGTGGATACCCAGGCCCTGGGCCAGCCGCGCGACCACGTACAGCCCGAGCCGGACGTCTTCGGCCCGGGACATGACGTCCATCCGCGGCGGTTCGGCCATCAGCCGGTTGATCGACTCGTACTGCTCGGCGGGCATGCCCACACCGCGGTCCTCGATCTCCACCGCGAGCCCGCGCCCCACGCGGGCGGCGTACACCTCCACCGGGGTGGGTGGCCTGGAGAACCCGACCGCGTTCTCCATGAGTTCGGCCAGCACGTGGATCACCAGTCCCACCGCCCGCTCCGACAGCCACACCCGGCTCTCCACCTCGATCTGGACGCGCCGGTAGTCCTGCACCTCGCTCTGGGCGGAGCGCAGCACGTCCAGCAGCAGCACCGGCTTGCGCCAGCGTCGCTGCGGCTGGCCGCCGCCGAGGATCACCAGGTTCTCCTCGTAGCGGCGCAGACGGGCGGTGAGGTGGTCGAGGTCGAACAGTCCCTCCAGGACCTCGGGGTCCTCGTGCCTGCGTTCGAGTTCGCTGAGCTTCTTCATCTGGAGGCCGATGAGCAGCTGGGTGCGCCGGGCGATGCGCTGGAGCAGTTTCTCGAAGCCGTGGAACTGGCCCACCTGGGCCACCGTGGTGTCCAGGACGGTGTGGCGGGCGAGGTTGAGTGCCTGGCCCAGCTGGCCGAGTTCGTCGCCGCCGTGATGGATGACGGGGAGTTCGGCGTCCGGGTCGACGCTCTCCCCCGCGCGCATGCGCCGCACCACGTCCGGCAGCCGGGTCGTCAGGTCCAGGGCGGCGGCGCGCAGGGCGGAGATCCGGCGGCGCAGCAGGCGGGTGAACAGCACGGTGACCACGGCCACCAGGATCACGGCGACGGCGCTCAGCACGCTGGTGACGACGAGCCGGGTCCGGGTCGCGTCCAGCTTGTCGTCGGTCGCCGCCGTCAGGGTCCTGGCGTAGGCGGTGTTGCGCTCCTGGAGTCCGGCGGTGACCTGGCGGACGCTGCCGCGCCAGTCGCGGCCGAGGGCGGCGGGGAAGGCGTCGGTGTCGGAACCGCTCGCGGAGCCGGCGAGGACGGCCTCCTCGACCTCCGTCTTCTTCTGCCATGCGCCGCCGGTCATGAGCTCGCGGAAGAGTTTCGCCTGGTCGGCGGGGAGCAGCGGGACGACCTTGCTGTCGTAGACGAACTGCTGGGAGCCGATCCAGCCGGCCAGTCGCCCGCGGTCGGTGCCCGAGAGGCGGCCGGTCACGGAGGCGCGGGTGAAGAGCGCGTCCTCGCGCGAGATCATCTCCAGGCCCCAGTCCTCGTCGATGGCCGGCCGGGCGAGGTGGTCGATGCCTGCCAGGCCCACGTTGCTCAGCGTGTTGAAGACCTCCAGGTGCCGGTCGACGAGGGCGGTGTAGCGGTCGAACGTCTGCTGCTGCGAGGCGGTGCGTTCGTCGACGCCGGCGCGGTAGTCGGCCAGCCTGCGCAGGTCCTGCCCCAGGTCGGCCACCCCCTCGCGGATGTCGCCCGGTGCCTTCCACCCGCCGGCGGGCAGTTCCTCGACGGCCTTGACGACGGCGTCGGTCCGGACGCGCTGCTCGCGCAGCTGTTTCTGGTAGGCGGCGGGATCGGCCAGGGCCGCACCGCTGAGCCGGCGTTCCTCCTGGAGGCTGAAGAAGGCTCCGAGGACCGGGCGGGCGGCCTGCGTCGACACGTCGTTGCGGTCCTGTTGCCGCCGCCAGTCCGTGTAGAGCTGCGCCGAGCCGGTCGCCCACAGCGCCACCAGCGTCACGATGGGCACCAGGGCGAGGACGAGCAGGACCGTCCGCAGCGACAGCTGCCGTCCGGAGTCCCGGTCCCGCTGGTCCTGTCTCTTCGACGCACGCGCATGCACTGCCACTTGGGGTCCCCAGCGATGGTCTGAAGGGGCGGGCCGTCTCGACGGGCCCGCGCGATGGCGCAGATGCTATCGCGGGAAACCGCTAACTAAATACACTGAACGCAATCAGCGTTTAAAATGTGACGAAGTACCAAGGCGGGCAAGCGGGTCAGCTCTCCGGCACGAAGTACGGCAGCGTGATCCGGTCGGTGAGGGCCCGGAAGTCGACACGCACCCGCATGCCGATGACGACGTCGTCCGGGTCGCCGGCGTCGACGTGGGACAGCAGGGTGCCCCCGTCGTCCAGGTCGACGACGGCGAGCGCGAAGGGCGCCTCGAACCCCGGTCCGGGTGCCCGGTGCACCACGGTCACCGTGTAGACGGTGCCCCGTCCGCTGCTCGGCGCGTACCGCCAGTCGCGCGCCATGCAGCCGGGGCAGGCGGGCTCGGGGACGAAGAACCGCAGGTCGCAGGAGACGCACTCCGGGACGACCAGGTCGCCGCGGCGGGCGGCGGCCCAGAACGGCTCCGACAGGACGGTGGGCCGCGGGACGGGCCTGGCGCTCATCGCATCCTCCCCAGCACGCTCATCTCGTAGTGCTGAGCGCCGGATCCGGCGTTGCCCACCACCGCGAGCTCGGCGCCCGCCACCTGGTGCACGGCGCTGCCGCGCAACTGCCGTACCGCTTCCACGACTTTGAGGGTCATCTGCTGGGTCCCGTTCCACGCGTAGGCCAGACAGCCGCCGTCCGGGTTGACCGGATGCTTGCCGTCCACGGCGATGGCGCCGTCGGCGGCCAGTGGCCCGCCCTCGCCCTCGCCGCACAGTCCGAGGATCTCCAACTGGCGTATGATCTCGAAGGAGTTGGGGTCGTAGAGGGAGAAGACGTCCACGTCCTGCGGGTCGATCCCGGCCATCGCGTAGGCGCGGTGGGCCGCTGCCCGGCCCAGGCCGCCGACCTCCCGGTGCAGTGCCGGGTTGGCGTAGGCGGCCTGGTGGTACTCCATCGCGCCGCCGAGCACGGCGACGGGTGTGCCGGGCAGGTCGCGGGCCCGTTCGGCGGTGGTCACCACGAGCGCCGCCCCGCCCTCGCCGACGATGCAGCAGTCCAGCAGGTGGAAGGGTGTGGCCACCATGCGGGAGGCGAGCACGTCGTCGGCGGTGTAGGGCCCCCGGCCGTACATCATGGCCTCGGGGTTGGTGGTGCCGTTGTTGCGGATCGTGGCGGCGACCTCGGCGAGCTGGCGGGAGGTGGTCCCGTACTCGTGCATGTGCCGGGCGGCGACCAGCGCGAACTGGGCAACGACATAGCTGCCCCACACGTCGGCGAACTCCAGCGGCACCCCGGCCCCGACCGGACCCGTCCCGCGCGAGACCAGTTTGCAGCCGCCGACCACGACGGTGTCGGCGAATCCGGCCCGGACGGCCGCCGCCGCCTTCAGCAGACCCCGGGAGCCCGCGTTGTCGAGCATCGAGTCGCTGGTCCAGCGCAGGTCGCGGCCGAGCATCCGGGCCCACGAACTGCCCTCGCCGGGCACACCGCCCGGCCCGGGCCAGTCGACCTGGGCGCCGTCGACGTCCGAGGGGGCGAGCCCGGCGTCCTCGATCGCGCCCCGCACCGCTTCGAGCGCGAGGTCCATGGCGTCGCGGTCGGGAAGGCTCAGCGCCTGTTCGGTGGCGTGCACCCCGACGACGACCGGCTGACGGGGGTCTTCCATCTCCCGCCCCCTCAGCGTCCGGCGCCGAGGGTGGCGCCGCCCGGATACCCGCCGCCGCCGAACCGCTCGTCGAGCGCCTCGTAGTCCTTGGCGAAGTCCTTGGTGCGCGGCAGCGCCTCGACGAACTCCACCGTCTTCGGCTTCTTGTACGAGGCGATCCGCGCCCGGCAGTGCTCGATGACGTCCTCGGCGGTGAGCGGGCCCGCTCCCGGGCCGAGCACCACGACGGCCTTGACGTCCTGCGCCCAGCGTTCGTTGGGCACGCCGATCACCGCGGCCTCCCTGACGTCCGGATGGGACTCGATGCAGTTCTCCACCTCGGCGGGGAAGATGTTCTCGGCCGCCGACTTGAGCATGCGGGTGGTCGTGCCGAGGAAGCTGATCGTGCCGTCGCTCTCGCGGCGGCCGAGGTCGGTGGTGTGCCACCAGCCGAAGCGGAAGCGCTCCGCGTTGATCTCCGGACGGTTCCAGTAGCCGAGGTGCACCAGGTCGCCGCGGACGCAGATCTCACCGGCCACCCCGGTCGCGCACTCGTCGCCGGCGTCGTCCAGGACGCGGACGGCGGCGAAGGGGCCCGGCCGGCCCGCGTTGCCGGTGCCGGTGCCGCCGTAGGCACCCGTCACGGCGAACCCGGTGACCTCGGTCTGTCCGTAACCGCGGCCCTCGCCGCCGCCGTTGAGGGTGAAGCGGCTCCGGTCGGTGGGCACGGTGCCCTGCCACAGGGGCGCGGCCACGCTCGCCCGCAGATGCGACAGGTCGTGGCCCGCCTCACGGTTGAGGGCGACCAGTTGCGCGATGGTCGGAGGCATCAGGTAGGCGTGGGTGCACTGTTCCGCCGCGAGCAGCGGCAGCAGTTCCTCGGCGACGACCCGGCGGACGACGACGTTCTTCCCGCCGTGCACGAAGGCCGGGACGCCCCAGAACTGGTAGTTGCCGATGTGGAACATCGGTCCGGCGCCGAGGAAGGCGGTCTCCCGGCCGATGTCGCCCATCCAGGCGGCGCCCGCCCCCATGGCGAGCAGGTTGCGGTGCGAGAGCATCGAGCCGGACTGCCGGCCGGAGATCGCCGCGGTGTAGATGACCAGCAGCGCGGAGTCGGGGTCGACGTCGGCGGCCGGGTCCTCGGGCGAACCGGAGGCGAGGAAGGACTCGTAGGTGTCCGGCCCCTCGGACTCCTCGCTCCCGGTGTCGTGCCGCAGCCACAACGCCCGGTGGTCGTCGCCGAGTTCGGCGCGTGCCTTGCGGACCGTGTCGCCGATCTCCTCGTCCTGCCAGATCACCACCCGGGGGTCGAAGTCCTCTACGGCGAACGCCATTTCGGGGGCGGCCCAGCGCCAGTAGCCCGGGCAGACCATGGCCCCGACCTTGGCGGCGGCGCCGAGCAGCTCCCAGATGCGGAAGGAGTTCTGCCCCAGCCACAGGATGCGGTCGCCGGCGCCGACGCCCGCGTCCGCCAGGGCGTTGGCCAGCCGGTTGGTGCGCTCGTCCAGCTGCGGCCAGGTCGTCCTGACCTCGCCGTCGACCAGGGCGACACCGTCGGGGAAGGAACGCCGGTGCTCACGGATGAGGTCGCCGAACGTCAGCCGGCGGGCGCGGGGGTCCGGTCCCCCGGGAGAACTCAGCATGCTGTCTGCTCCAAAAAGGCTCGGAAGGCCGCGAAGGCCGCGAAGGCTGTGACGACTACGAGGGCCGCGAAGGCTGTGAGGACTGGGAAGGCCGCGAGGACTGCGAGGCCGTGCAAGCGGTGCGGGCTGCCGCGCGGGTTGGGGCGCGTTCAGACCCGGCCGATGCCGACGCCCTTGACGTTGATGAACTCCTCCAGACCCGCCCGGCCGCCCTCCCGGCCGAAGCCGCTGATGCCGACACCGCCGAAGGGTGTGGCCGGCGAGGTGATCGGGTTGGGGCCCGGGTTGACGTAGACGGTGCCCGCCCTCAGCCGCGGCACGAGGCGGTTGACGCGGGTGATGTCACGGGACTGGATGTAGGCGGACAGGCCGTACTCGGTGTCGTTTGCCAGGGCGACCGCCTCCTCCTCCGTGTCGAAGGGGGTGAGGGCCAGGACCGGGCCGAAGATCTCCCGCTGGGCGAGGTCGCTGCGGTTGTCGACGTCGGCGAAGACGGTCGGGGTCACGAAGTAGCCGTCGGCGTCGATGCGTTCACCGCCGTACACGAGCCGTCCCGATCCGTCGTGGATCGCCTTGTCCACCACGCCCCGCACCCGGTCGCGCGCGGCCGCGTCGACGAGCGGCCCGATGTACGTCGCCGGGTCGAGCGGGTCGCCGACGGGGAGATGGGCGACGACGCCGGTGACGCGGGCGACGACCTCCTCGTAGATCGACCGCTCGACCAGCAGCCGGGTCGGCAGTGCGCAGCCCTGGCCGGTGTTGCTCATGGCGAAGGCCGCGCAGTACGGGACGACGGTGTCGAGGTCGGTGTCGGCGAAGAGCAGGTTGGCGGACTTGCCGCCCAGCTCGAACACCACGGGCTTGAGGCTGAGCGCCGCGTCCGCCATGATGCGGCGCGCGGTCGCGGGGCCGCCGGTGAAGGAGATCTTGTCGACGCCGGGGTGCTTCACCAGGGCCGCACCGGCGTCGCCGAGCCCGGTGACGACGTTGACGACGCCCTCGGGGATGCCCGCCTCCAGGGCCAGGTCGGCGAAGAGCAGGGCGGAGAACGGGGTGGACTCGGCCGGCTTGATGACCACGGTGTTGCCGGCCGCGAGCGACGGCGGGACCTTCATCGCCAGGGACAGCGCGGGCGAGTTCCAGGTGATGATGTGGCCGATGACGCCGTACGGCTCGGCGATGGTGTACTCGACGTTCTCGTGCGGGCTGTAGGCCGCGCCGACCATGCCCTCGATCTTGTCCGCCCAGCCGGCGTAGTACTCGGTCCACTCGGCGACGTGCGGTCCGACGTTGTCCGCCCAGCCGCCGACGCACACGCCGTTCTCCAGCGGGCAGATCGCGGCGAAGTCGTGGATGTGCTCGCGCAGCAGCTGGGCGAAGCGGGTGAGCAGGCGGCGGCGCTCAGCGGGGCGCATGGTGCCCCACACCTCGAACGCCTGCCGGGCCGCGGCCACCGCCCGGTCCACCTCCAGGGCGCCCGCGAGCGGGATGTGCGCCTGGACCAGGCCGGTCGCCGGGTTGCGGTGCTCGTGCACTCCGCCGCTGGCGTCGGTGACGTCCTTGCCCCCGATGACGAGCCGCGGTCGCGGCAGGTCGTGCTCGGCCCTGTCCTGGTGCAGCTTCACGTCGACCGTGACCACGGATGCCTCCTCGAGCCCGTCCCACCTATCTCGCTTAAATAGCTAACCTATTTATCCAGTCCAGTCAATGAGCGGGGAGCCGCCGGAGTCCCTCCGCAGCGCCCTTCTCACAGTCCGAGCGAGCGTCCGACGATCTCCTGCATGATCTCCGAGGTGCCGCCGAAGACCCGCTGCACCCGGCTGTCGCGCCAGATGCGGGCGATCTCGTACTCGTTGACGTAGCCGTAGCCGCCGAAGAGCTGCATACAGCGGTCGATGACCTCCCAGCCGGTCTCCGAGGTCCAGTACTTCGCGGCGGCGGCCTCCTCCGCGGTCAGCTCCCCCTCGCACAGCGCCACGATGCAGCCGTCGAGGTAGACCCGGGCGGCGTTGAGCTTGGCCCGGGCGTCGGCGAGCGCGAACCGGTTGGCCTGGAACTCGCCGATCGGCCGGCCGAAGGCGGTGCGGGACTTCGCGTAGTCCAGCGCGAGCTGGAAGGCGCGCTCGGCGGAGGCGAGCGAGGCGACGGCGATGGCGAGCCGCTCGGTCGGCAGGTTGCCCATCATGTGGTAGAAACCGCGCCCCTCCTGCCCGAGGAGGTTCTCGGCCGGGACCCGGACCTCGTGGAAGAAGAGTTCGGCGGTGTCCTGCGCCTTCATCCCGACCTTGTCGAGCTTGCGCCCCCGCTCGAAGCCCTCGGTGCCGCGTTCGACGACGATCAGGCTGATGCCCTTGTGGCCGGCCTCGGGGTCGGTCTTGCAGGCGACGATGACGAGGTCGGCGAGGATGCCGTTGGTGATGAAGGTCTTCGAACCGTCGACGACCCACTCGTCGCCGTCCCGGCGGGCGGTGGTGCGGATGCCCTTGAGGTCGGAGCCGGCGGCCGGTTCCGACAGCGCGAGGGCGCAGATCGTCTCGCCGCTGACCACCCCGGGCAGCCAGCGGGCCTTCTGCTCGGGGGTGGTCAGCTTCATGAGGTAGGGCGGGATGACGTCGTTCTGCAGCCCGAGGCCGATGCCGACCGTGCCGGTGGCGTGCATCTCCTCCGCCATGATGGCGTTGTAGCGGAAGTCCTGGATGCCCTGGCCGCCGTACTCCTCGGGGAACTGCCAGCCGATGAGTCCGGCCTTGCCCGCGGCCTCCCACGCGGCCCGGCTCACCTGGCCCTCGCGCTCCCACTGCTCGGCGTGCGGGGCGCATTCGCGCAGGTAGTAGGTGCGGGCGGTGTCCCGGAAGAGGTCGTGCTCCTCGGTGAAGATCGTACGGCGCATGCTCGTCCCCAGTCCCTCGGCGACCGTCGGTCGGCGTTCGCCGCCCGCCGGTCAGCGATCTCGATTATTTAGCTGAAGTAGTTATATGATAGAGCTGAAACGTCGGATGGTCGACGGTCCGGTCACGAGAGCGGGAGGGCGCGTGAGCGCAACGGAGAAGGTGGCACTCGTCACCGGCGCGGGCCGGGGCATCGGCGAGGCGATCGCCGGGGCGCTGGCCGCCGGCGGGGCCTCGGTCGCCGTCTGCGACGTGGACGCGGAGGCCGCCGGCAAGGTCGCGGCCCGCCTCACGGAGCGGTACGGGGTGCGGGCCACGGGAGTCGGCGCGGACATCTCCGACGGCGCGGCCGTACGCGCCGCGGTGGCGCGGGTGGAGGCCGAGCTCGGGCCGGTGGACATCCTGGTCAACAACGCGGCCGTGGACGTCATCGGCCGCTTCGTGGACAGCGACGAGCAGACCTGGGACCGGATCATCGCGGTCAACCTGCGCGGCACCATCACCGTGACCCGCGCCGTCCTCGACTCGATGATCGAGCGCGGCGGCGGCCGGGTCGTCCACATCGCCTCGGACGCCGGCCGCGTCGGCTCGTCCGGCGAGGTGGTGTACTCCGCGACGAAGGGCGGTGTCATCGCCTTCGGCAAGGCGCTGGCCCGCGAGGTCGCCCGGCACGGCATCACCGTCAACACGGTCTGTCCCGGGCCCACCGACACCGCGCTGCTCGGCCAGGTCGCCGACTACAGCCAGAAGATGTACGACGCCACGGTGCGGGCGATCCCGCTGCGCCGGGTCGCCCGGCCCACCGAGATCGCCGACGTGGTCGCCTTCCTCGCCTCCGACAACGCCGCGTACGTGACCGGGCAGACGCTGTCGGTCAGCGGCGGCCTCACGATGGTCTGAGGTGAGCCGGATGAGCAGTGTGCTGCGGGTGGAACTCCGCGACCGCGTCGCCGTGTTGACCCTCGACCGGCCCGAGCGGCTGAACGCCGTCGGGACGGACACCGTCGAGCGGCTGACGCGGGTCCTGGAGGACGTGCGCCACGACGACGGCGTCCGGGCCCTCGTGCTGACCGGGGCGGGCCGCGCCTTCTCGGCCGGCGCCGACCTCGGTGAGATCGAGTCGTTCACCTCACCCGGCCAGTTCCGGGCGTTCGTGGGCGGGCTGACCACGGCGTACGCGCTCCTGGAGGACTTCCCCAAGCCCTCGGTCGCGGCCGTCCACGGCTTCGCCCTCGGCGGCGGCCTGGAACTCGCGCTCGCCTGCGACCTGCGGGTGGCGGAGCGCGGCGCCCGGCTGGGCGTGCCCGAGATGAAACTCGGGGTGCTGCCCGGCGCGGGCGGCACCCAGCGGCTGGCGCGACTGCTGCCGCCCGCCGTCGCCAAGCAGATGATCCTCACCGGTGAGCCGCTGGACGCGGACCGCGCCTGGCAGCTGGGCCTGGTCAACGAGGTGGCCGAGCCCGGCGGCGCGCTCGCGGCCGCCGAGGCGCTCGCCGGTCGGCTCGCGGCCGGCGCCCCGCTGGCGCTCGCGGCCGGCAAGCGGCTGGTCGACCACGGGCTCGGCATGGACCTCGACGCGGCCGTCGCCTACGAGCGCGAGACCGTCTCGGTGCTGTTCTGCACCGAGGACCGGGCCGAGGGCCTCAAGGCCTTCCGGGAACGGCGGCCCGGGGAGTTCCGCGGCGTGTAGCGGTCCGCCGGGCCGGGGCCCGCTGCGGGCCCCGGCCCGGCGGACACGACAGATCCGAACCCGAACCAGGCGTGGAGGTGGGCCGTGCGGCCACTGGAGGGCATTACCGTCGTCGAGCTGGGCATGTGGGTCGCGGCCCCGGCAGCGGCCACCATGCTGGCCGACTGGGGCGCCGACGTGATCAAGGTGGAGGCGCCCACCGGCGACCCCAACCGCTACACGCTGCGCCACGTCGGCCAGGACATCGACAGCGCGCCCCCGTTCGAGACCGACAACCGCGGCAAGCGCGGCATCGTCCTCGACCTGCGGTCGCAGGACGGGAAGGACGTGCTGGAGCAACTCCTGGCGCGAGCCGACGTGTTCGTCACCAACCTGCGCCCCGGCGCGCTGGAGCGGCTCGGCCTCGGCCCGGACGCGCTGCGCGAACGCCATCCGCGGCTGGTCGTCGGCACCCTCACCGGCTACGGCTGGAGCGGCGCCGAACGCGACCGGGCGGGTTACGACGTGTCCGCCTTCTGGGCCCGGCCCGGAATCGCCGGCATGCTCAACCCGGCCGGACAGCCCCCACCCGGCATCCGGCCGGGACTCGGCGACCGTACGGCCGCCGCCAACCTGGTGGCGGGTGTGCTGGCCGCGCTGTTGCGCCGGGCCCGCACGGGCGAGGGCGGGGTCGTCGACGTGTCCCTGCTGCGCTCGGGGACCTACGCCAACGGCAACGACCTCGCGCTGCAGAACTTCTTCGGCCGGCGCGGCCGTACCCGCCCGCGCACCGAGCACGAGTCCCCGCTCTACAACTGCTACCGGGCCGCCGACGACCGGTGGTTCTGGCTGGTCGGCCTGGAGGGCAACCGGCACTGGCCCGGCGTCGTCAAGGCGCTCGGCCGCGATGACCTCGGCGTGGACGAACGCTTCGCCACCGGCAAGGCCCGCCGCGCTCACGTGCGCGAACTCATCGCCGCCTTCGACGAGGAGTTCGCGAAGCGGCCGCTGCCGGAGTGGGCCGAGCGCTTCGACGCCGAGGGCGTGTGGTGGGCGCCCGTGCAGACCCTCGCCGAGGTCGCGGCCGACCCCCAGGCCGAAGCGGTGGGTGCGTTCGTCGAGCAGCCCGGCATGGGCGACGCGCCGCCCCTGCGGACGGTGGCCACCCCGGTCAGCTTCTGGGGCGTCGACGACAAGCCGCGCGCCGGGGCACCGACGCTCGGCGAGCACACCGACGACGTACTGCGCGAACTCAACTGACCCCGTACATCAGCTCAGGAGGTAGGTCGTGGGCATCCTCGACGACAAGGTCGCCATCGTGACCGGCGGTGGCAGAGGGCTGGGCCGGGCGCACTGTCTGGCGCTCGCCGAGGCCGGCGCGACCGTGGTGGTGAACGATCTCGGCTCCGGTGTGCACGGCGAGCGGACGGGGGACTCCCCCGCCGACGACGTCGTCGCCGAGATCACCAAGCTCGGCGGCCGGGCTACGGCCAACCACGCCTCGGTCACCGACTGGGACGCCACCGAGGCCATGGTCGCCGACACGGTCGCGGAGTTCGGGCGGCTCGACGTCATCGTGAACAACGCGGGCATCGTCCGCGACCGCATGCTGTTCTCGATGAGCGAGGCGGAGTTCGACGCCGTCATCGCGGTGCACCTCAAGGGCACCTTCGCGCTCACCCGGCACGCCTGCGCCTACTGGCGCACGGCCGCCAAGCGGGGCGAGCGGGTCACCGGCCGGGTGATCAACACGACGTCCGGGACCGGGCTGTTCGGCAACCAGGGCCAGTCCAACTACGGTGCCGCCAAGGCGGGGATAGCCGGCCTGACCGTGATCACCGCGCTGGAGATGCGCAAGTACGGCGTCACCGCGAACGCCATCTCGCCGATCGCGACGACCCGGATGACGGCCGACCTCGCGGTGGGGCAACCGGCGCCGGACGAGGGCGGCTTCGACCCGGGGGACCCCGCGAACGCCTCCGGCGTCGTCGTCTACCTGGCCTCCGACGAGGCCGCCTGGCTCACCGGCCAGATCCTGCGCATCGAGGGCAACCGGCTGAACCGGCTGCGCGGCTGGACGGTCGCCGGCGTGCACCCCAGCCGGTCGGGCGGCGCCCTGACGACCGAGGAACTCATCGACGCCGTACCGCAGTTGTACGGCGCTCTGCCCGCGGGCCGGGCCACCGGGGCCGGCCAGTGACCGCGCGGGGCCACGACGCCGCCGCGCTCGTGCTGCGCGCGACCCTCGGTCCGATGCTCGTCGCGCACGGCTGGAACAAGGTCGCCGGTCCGGGCGGACTGGCCGGCACCACCGGCTGGTTCGAGGCGCTCGGGCTGCGGCCCGCGCGGGTGCACGCCCGGCTGGCCGCCGCGACCGAGATCGCGGCGGGCGTCGGCATCACCGCGGGCGCCGCGGGCCCACTGCCCGCGGCGGCGGCCGTCGGCCTCATGACCGTGGCGGCCCGCACCGACCACCGCGGCAAGGGCTTCTTCGTCTTCAAGGGCGGCTGGGAGTACGCCGGCGTGGTCGGCGGCGCGGCCGTCGCACTGGCCGCCCTGGGCCACGGCAGGTACTCGCTCGACGCCCTGCTTCGACGCCGGCACGCGGGCCCCGGCCCCGCACTGCTCGCCGCGGCCCTCGGCACGGCCGGCGCCGCCGCCCTGCTGGCCGCGTGCTACCGGCCGCACCCGGCCGCGGACACGGCCACGGCCACGGCCACGGCCGAGCCGGACACGACGGATCACTGACATGGGACGTGGACGAGAAGGGAGTCGACATGGACGCGGATGACTTCAGCGCGGTGCTGTCCGAGGTCCGGCGTTTCGTGCGGGAGCGCGTCGTGCCGGTCGAGGCGGAGATCGACGAGAAGGACGAGATGCCCGCGGACATCCGCGAGGCGGCGAAGAAGATGGGCCTGTTCGGCTTCGCGCTCCCCGAGGAGTACGGCGGGCTCGGGCTGTCGATGTACGAGGAGGCCCGGCTGATGTTCGAACTGGGCTACACCACACCGTCGTTGCGCTCGATGTTCGGCACGAACAACGGCATCGCGGGACATGTGCTGATGGTCGGGGGCACGCAGGAGCAGAAGGCGCGGTGGCTGCCGCGGATCGCCTCGGGCGACGTCCTGGCGTCGTTCGCGCTCACCGAGCCCGAGGCCGGCTCCGACCCGTCGACGCTGACCACGCGCGCCCACCGGGACGGCGACGAGTGGGTGATCAACGGTGCCAAGCGGTACATCACCAACGCCCCGCTCGCCGACGTCTTCATGGTCTTCGCGCGCACCGACCCCGACGCCCCGCGGACCCGGGGCATCTCCACCTTCCTGGTCCCGGCCGGCACCCCCGGTCTCACCGTGGCGCCCCGGGACCACAAGATGGGCCAGTTCGGCGCCTGGACGGCGGACGTGTTCTTCGACGACGTACGGGTTCCGGCCGACGCCCTGGTCGGCGGCGAGGAGCACGGGCTCAACCGGGGCTTCGGCACCGCGATGGGCTGTATCGCGCACGGGCGGGTGCACATCTCCGCGCTGATGGTCGGCATGGCCGAGCGCCTGGTCGACGAGTCGGTGGCGTACGCGAGCACCCGCAGGCAGTCCGGGAAGCCCATCGGCTCCTTCCAGCTCGTCCAGGGCCTGATCGCCGACTCGCAGACCGACTACTACGCGGGCCGTGCCACGGTCCTGGAGGCCGCGAGGCGCTTCGACTCCGGCGAGGACACGAAGCTCGGCCCGTCCTGCACGAAGTACTTCGCGAGCGAGATGGTGTGGCGGGTCGCGGACCGCGCGGTGCAGGTGCACGGCGGCGCGGGCTACATGCGCGGCGTCGCCGTCGAACGCTTCTACCGCGACGCCCGCCTCTTCCGCATCTACGAGGGCACCAGCCAGGTCCAGCAGGTCATCATCGCCAAGGCCCTGCTGGGCGAGGCGGCCCGCGGCTGACCCGGCACTCCGTGCCCGCACGGCTGTCGGCATGCGACCGCGACGGCCGGTCCCGCGCGGGAACCCCACGGTGGACGTCCGTACGTCCCGGTGTCGGTCCGCCTGTCGGGTCCGACCGATCGACCACGCGGCCTCTGCGCGTGTCACGTCACCAGTTCGTAGATGCTGCGTGCCGTCAGCCACAGGCCGAACAGCAGGGAGAGGGTGACGATCAGCTGTTCCTGGTGATGGTCCAGCCAGCTGCGCAGGGCGTGCAGACGGGCGTTCGCGGCGCTCGGCGCCCAGACCGCGTACATCTCCATGACGATGAGGATGAGGCTGAGGGTGGCCAGCAGGCAGTAACCGGTCAGCACGAGCCAGTCGGCGGTGGTGGAGAGGTCCGCGTCGACAGCGGTGGCGGCACCGGCGCCGACCAGTGCCCAGGGCTGCAGCACCCAGGCCAGACCGGCCGCTGTGGCCAGGGACGCGTCGTCGATACGGGCGGTCCAGCGCGGCGGCCCGTGCGGGGGCGGGGGCCGGCGGTGCCGGTGTGTGCCGTAGACCACCAGCAGCACGCCGAGGGCGAGTTTCGCGGCGATCGCGGCGGTCGAGGGCGCGCTGTGCTGGTCCAGGGGCTGACCGCCGGTCAGCAGCAGCACACAGGCGATGACCACGGTCAGGTTGACCAGCCATGACAGCAGGAACGCCAGACCGTGGCGAACGCCGCGCCGCGCGGAGAGCAGCAGGATGAAGGCGCTGTTGTGCAGGGGCCCCAGGGTGATGGCCGTACCGATCACGAGCAGGTCGAGGACCATCGGATCAGTCGCTCCCGAATGTCGGGCCGCCTGGGCCCGTGACGGGCAGGCCGGTCGGCGGGATTCGGGCGGCGCTGGGATGGTGCCGCATGCCGACTCTGAACGCGGTGACACGGCAGGTCAAGCAAGCCGTGTCCGTGTCCTGGTGCACGTCTGGCCTGTTCGATTTCGCTGGGGGCGACCGTGCTCACCAGCGGCCCAGCAGCCCGCGAAGCCGACGCGGACACGGCGCGCCGAACGTGGACCGGATCACGCCGCGGCAGGCAGGGTCGCGGGGAACGGCCGCCCGAGCCGCCCGTGCAGCCCGCCCCTCTCCTGATGAGGCGGCACGCCTCAGTCATCCGAGGCGGCGTGCCGGTCCTGTCCTGGAGGCGGCGCCTCAGTACGGCAGGCCCTCCGAGGCCGCGCGCACGGCGGCGAGGAGACAGGCGGTGATGTCGTCCGACGCCTCGTGGGCTGCCGAGGACCGGCGGGCGAAGTCCTCCGCCGCTGCGCGCAGTGCGCCGTTGAGAGCCGCCGCGTGCACTTTCACCCGCAGGTCGTCGGCGCTGGCGCCGGAGCGCTGGGCGAGGAGCTTGCCGAGAACCGGGAGAGCGTCGTTGTGGGCCTGGAGCCAGACGGCGCTCAGGGCCGGGTCGGTGGAGGTCATGCGGATCAGGTCGAGGATGACGGGGGCGGTGGACGGCAGTTCACCCGGGCTGCAGATCTCGGTGAACCACTCCAGCAGGCTCGTCCGGGGCGGCCAGCGGCGCAGCTGGTCCACGGCGAAGTCGAGCCCCGCGGTGAGCAGGGGCAGTACACAGCTTTCCTTGGTGGGGAAGTGGCGCCACAGCGTACGGGAGGAGATGCCCACCGCCCGGGCGATCTGCTCCCCCGTCGTCGCGGTGACGCCCTGCGAGGTGAACAGCCGGACCGCCTCGGCCGCGATCTCCAGGCGGAGAGCCGACTTGCGGCGCTGAGCGATCGACGGCCGTACGCCGTCAGCCTGTTGCGGTACCGCGGCGAGTGTCTCGTGCACGCTCGCTCCACCACCCCTCTGTCGTCGAGCGCGCAGCATAACGAAGCAGCCGGAAGTGGCACACGCAGACGTCTTGTCACTGACTGCCATCCGAACCTACGCTCCAGTAGGTAACCCGCGAGTAACCCACACCCACGATTGGCATGTCCCCGTCATACCGTCTGGGTCGCCGTACCACCCCCCACGTGGTCGGCCCGTCGGCCGGGACTCCGACAGCCGCCCGCGACCTCGGCACCCCCACCTCTTCGACGAACGAGGAGCTCCCCCATGAGCCGCAAGGGATCGCGTTCCCGCTCCACAGCCGTTCTCCGGCCCGCCGCGGATCCGTCCGCGGACGCGGCCCGCCGCAGCATGCCGGCCGGCCTGCGACTGCTGGCCGGCGTCATGACCGTCGGCGTCATCACCGTCGGCGTCGTCGGCGCCGGCCCGTCGGCGGTGGCCGCCGCCTCGGCGGATCCCGTCGTCTCCCGCGGGGTCACCATCCCCGCCTTCTACACGCCGCCGACCGAACTTCCCTCGACCAACGGGGCGTTGGTCCGAACCGAGGCCATGCCGCTCGGGCTGAGCATCCCCGGCCTGGACGGACGCCCGATGCCGGGCACCGCCACCCGTCTGATGTACAGGTCCACCGACTCCGCCGGGCAGCCCGTCGCCGTGACCGGCGCCTACATCGAGCCGTCCGCCGCCTGGAGGGGCTCCGGTCCGCGCCCCCTGGTCGCGGTGGCCTCGGGCACCATGGGCCAGGGCGACCAGTGCGCCCCGTCGTTCGCCCTGCAGCATCCCCTCACCCTCACGGGCGACACCGTGTCCGTGGGATACGAGGCCCTGGCGATCTACCGCCTCCTCGCCACCGGCGCGGCAGTCGTCGTCACCGACTACGTGGGCCTCGGCACCACCGACCGCCTGCACACCTACGTCAACCGCGTCGACGAGGCACACGCCCTGCTCGACGCGGCCCGCGCCGCCCACGCCGTCCCCGGCGCGTCGATCACCGCCGCCTCCCGCACCGGCCTGTACGGCTACAGCCAGGGCGGAGGCGCCGGCGCCGCGGCCGCCGAACTCCAGCCCTCCTACGCCCCCGACGTCCCGCTCGCCGGAACCTACGCGGGAGCGCCCCCGGCGGATCTGACCTCGGTCATGAAGGGCATCGACGGCAGCGCGCTCGCCGGCGCGCTGGCCTGGTCGATCAGCGGGTTCGCCCAGGCCGACCCCGACCTGCGCGCGGTCGTCGACGCGAACATCAACGCCACCGGCAGGGCCGCCCTCGCGGACGCGTCAACCATGTGCGTCGGCGACGCGCTCCTCGGCTACGGCTTCACCAAGAGCAGCAAGTGGACCACCAGCGGCAAGTCCATGGGCGACATCATCGCCGCGGACCCCCGGGCGAAGGCGGCCCTGGACAAGCAGCGCATCGGCACCCTCAAGCCCTCCGGGCCCGTACGTCTGGCCACCGGCGTCCAGGACGACATCGTCCCCCACTCGCAGGCGCGGCAACTGGCCCTCGACTGGTGCGAGAAGGGTGCCAACGTCACCTACCGGGCCGTCGTGCTGCCGAACCTCGGTGACAAGATCCTCACCAACCATCTCGTGCCGCTCATCACCGACCAGGGCGACGCCATCTCCTGGCTGACCGACCGCCTGGCCGGCAAGGCAGCCACATCCAACTGCTGGACGATGCCCGTCCAGCCCTGAACCGCTGCACCGAGGGGCCGAGGGTCTCACGCTCCACCGAGGGGCCGAGGGTCTCCGTGGCGGAGACCCTCGCGTCCCACCGGTTCGCGCGTCACGGTCGGCCGACCCACCCCGGATCGGCCGGCCTTCCCGCCGCACGCCCACTTTCGCCGCACGGCCCGCGCCCCGCATCCACTCACCGCCGCCGGACGGACAGCACCCCGACTCGCAGCCGAGATCGCCGTCGAAGGCGTTCACGCACGACCGCCGCACGCCACGGTCCTCGACGCCGGCCGATCGACAGAGACCCGTTCTAGACGACTGGTCTATTCCTGGGGTACGGTTCCACCATGCCCGCCACCACAGCACGCAGCGCCGACACCCGTCGGAGCATCCTTGACGCCGCCCAGCGGATCATGGCCCACAAGGGCTACTCCGCGGTCGGCCTCAACGAAGTGCTCGCGGAGGCCGGCGTCCCGAAGGGGTCCTTCTATCACTACTTCGCTTCCAAGGACGCCTTCGGCGAGGCCCTGCTGAAGAGTTACTTCGAGGAGTACCTCGCCGACATGGACCGCGTCCTCGCGCGGCCCGGCCGGTCCGCCGGCGAGCGCCTGCTGGACTACTGGCAACTCTGGCGGGAGACGCAGAGCTTCGACGAGTGTCAGGGCAAGTGTCTCGCCGTGAAACTCGGAGCAGAGGTCTCCGACCTCTCCGAGCCGATGCGGCTGGCACTCAAGGAGGGAACAGGCGCGATCATCGATCGTCTCGAGCGGACCATCTCCCGTGGTCTCACCGACGGATCGATCGCGACAGACGGTGCGCCGCTCGAAACGGCGCAGGTCCTCTACGACATGTGGCTCGGCGCCAGCGTCATGGCGAAGATCCATCGCAGCCTCGAACCCCTCGACGCCACTACGGCGATGACGCGCCGACTCCTCAACGCACAGGGGTAGTTCCGCGGACCCACCGACCGACCGACTGTCGGACGCGGGGGCGCTTCTTCGCCCGTTCATATACGACTGGTCTACTCACACAGGAGAGCACCATGAAGGTCCTGATCGTCCTCACCTCGCACGACACGCTGGGCGACACCGGCCACAAGACCGGGTTCTGGCTGGAGGAACTGGCCGCGCCCTACTACCACTTCAAGGAGGCCGGCTGGGAGATCACCCTCGCCTCCCCCAAGGGTGGCCGGCCGCCGCTGGACCCCAAGAGCAACGAGACCGCTTTCCAGACCGAGCAGACCCGCCGGTTCGAGTCCGACGCGGAGGCGACCGCCGCGCTCACGAACACCGTGCGCCTCGACTCCGTCTCGGTGGAGGACTACGACACCGTCTTCTACCCCGGCGGCCACGGCCCGCTGTGGGACCTGGCCGAGGACACCGACTCGGTCCGCCTGATCGAGACCACTCTGCGCTCGGGCAAGCCGCTCGCCCTGGTCTGCCACGCGCCGGGCGTGCTGCGCCACGCCGTCAACGAGGACGGCACCCCGCTGGTGCGGGGCCGGAAGGTCACCGGGTTCACCGACACGGAGGAGGAGGGCGTCCAGCTCACCAAGATCGTCCCCTTCCTCGTCGAGGACGAACTCAAGGGCCTGGGCGGCGTCTACTCCAAGGGCGACGACTGGCAGCCCTACGTCGTGCAGGACGGCCTTCTGATCACCGGCCAGAACCCGGCCTCCTCGGGCCCGGCAGCCGAAGCCCTCATCAAGCTGGCCGGCACGGTCGCCGCGTGAACAGGCTTCCCGCCCCGCGCCGGTAGACCCCGTGTCCGTTCGGGCCGGACGGCTCGACGGATCAGATCGTGCAGCCCGGGCGAACGTCGCCACGGGGTGGTTGTGCGACGCGGAACCACCCCGTGACGGCAGGACGGTTCCGGCGAGCCGACCGGGCTGCCGGGAGCGTAGGTCTGTGGTCAGGGTGTTCGTTCGGATCAGGGCCGGATCGGCCCGGCCCTGATCCGGAGGGGTCAGGGCCGGGCACGCCGGGTCAGATGCCGAGGCGGTCCAGGAGCCGCTCGTGGTAGACCGCCGGTCCGCCGAACAGCAGTTGTGAGGACTTGGCGCGCCGGAAGTACAGGTGCGCCGGGTGCTCCCAGGTGAAGCCGATACCGCCGTGCACCTGGATGTTCTCCGCCGCCGCGAACACGTACGCGCGGGAGCAGCAGGCGTGGGCCACCGCCGCCGCGACCGGGAACTCGGGCGAGTCCTCGGCGGCCAGCCGGGCCGCCTCGCGGGCGGACGCCTCGGCCAGTTCCACCTGGACCAGCATGTCGGCGCACTTGTGCTTGACCGCCTGGAAGGAGCCGATCGGCCGGCCGAACTGGTACCGGGTGCGGGCGTACTCCGCGCTCGTCTCCAGGCACCTGCGGGCCCCGCCCGCCTGCTCCGCGGCCAGTCCGACCGAGGCGGCGTCCAGGACCCGGGTCATGACCCGGCCGGCCGCCCCGTCCGCGCCGACGAGTACGGCGGGCACGGCGTCGAGGGTGAGCCGGGCCATGGCGCGGGTGGCGTCCAGGGTCTCCAGGGGCTCGGCGGTCAGTCCGGGCGCCTGCCGGTCGACGGCGAACAGGGAGGGACCCGCGACGGTGCGGGCGACCACGAGGAGCAGGTCGGCCGTCGTACCGTCGATGACGAAGCACTTGCCGCCGCTCAGCCGCCAGCCGCCGTCCCCGTCGGGGCGGGCTCGCGCGGAGATCAGCGCGGGGTCCCAGGAGCCGCTGTCCTCGGCGACGGCGAGGGCGGCCGTGGTCCGGCCGGCGGCGATGCCCGGCAGGTGGCGTGCGCAGGCCGCCCGGTCGCCCGAGGCCAGCAGGGCCTGGGCCGCCAGGACGACGGTGGCGAAGAACGGTGCGCACAGCAGCGCGCGGCCCATCTCCTCCAGTACGACGCCGAGTTCGACGGGTCCGAAGCCGTCACCGCCGTACTCCTCGGGGATCGCGAGGCCCGGCAGGCGCAGTTGGTCGGCGGCCTGTGCCCAGACCGCCTGGTCGAAGCGCGGTTCGCTCTCCATCAGCTTGCGGACGGCTTCCTCGGGTGACTTGGCCTCCAGGAACTCCCTCACGGCGGAGCGCAGTTCGCGCAGTTCGCTCTCTTCGGCGGTCACGGACGCACCTCCTTGGCAGCGGTGCTCACCGGTTCCCTGGGCAGGCCGAGGACGCGTTCCGCGAGGATGTTCTTCATGATCTCCTCGGTGCCGCCGAGGATGCGCAACGCCGGTGTGGCGAGCAGCAGTTCGGTCCAGGCGTAGGTGCCCCAGCGGCCGGTGTCGGCGATCAGCCGGGGGCCGAGGGTGTCGGACACGAAGTGCGCGGCGCGGGTCAGGTTCTGGGCGTACATCAGCTTGGAGACGGACCGCTCGGGGCCGGGTGCGACGCCGGCGCGCAGGGTGCGCCCGGCGCGCGTGTTGAGGTGGCCGGTGGCCATGGCGTCCACCAGGAGTTCGGCGAGGCGGGCACGCAGGGCGCGGTCGTCCCAGGTCCAGGTGGCGCGCATGAGCGCCGAGAGGCGGTCCGGGGAGAGGGCGGCGGCCACCGGGCCCGCGCCCTCGCTGCCGACGGTGGCCCGCTCGTTCATCAGGGTGGTCAGGGCGACCGTCCAGCCGCCGTCGACCTCGCCGAGGCGGTGGTCGTCGGGGATGCGGACGCCGGTGAGGAAGACCTCGTTGAAGTCGGCGCCGCCGGTCATCTGGCGCAGCGGCCTGACCTCCACGCCGGGCGCGTCCATCGGGACGAGGAAGGCGGTGATGCCGCGGTGCTTGGGCGCGTCGGGGTCGGTGCGGGTCAGCGCGACGCCGATCTGGCTGTGGTGGGCGACCGACGTCCACACCTTCTGCCCGTCGAGGACCCAGTGGTCGCCCTCGCGGACGGCGCGAGTGCTCACGCTCGCCAGGTCCGAGCCCGCGCCGGGCTCGCTGAACAGCTGGCAGGCGATGGCGTCCCCGCGGTACATGGCCGGCAACCAGCGGTCCTTGAGGTGGGGTTGGGCGTGCGCGAGGATCGTCGGGCCGATCATGCCCAGGCCGACCACGCTCAGCACACCGGTGTCGGGGACGTCGTACTCGGACTCGACGGCGTCGTAGACGAGGTCGTGCACGGGGGTCAGGCCGCGGCCGCCGTACTCGGGCGGGCCGGTGATCCAGCCGAAGCCGTTCTCGTGGCGGATGCGCTGCCACTCCCGTGCCCGCTGCACGTGCTCGCGTTCCTCCTCGGGCGGCAGGCTGCTGAAGTAGGCCGTCGAGTCGTCGCCCTCGCCCCAGGTGAAGGCGGCGGGGTCGGGAGCCTTCGCCACGTGCGCGTCGAGGAAGCGGCGCGCCTCGGCGGCGAAGTCCTGTGTGTTGTCGTCTGCCATCGCGTGTGCGCTCCGAACGAGTCAGGTCGAGAGGATCGTCACCGCCGACACGCCGGGCGCGCCGTACAGGTGGGTGTAGCCGACGCGGGGAGTGCCGGAGATCTGCCGGGTGCCGGCCGTGCCGCGCAGCTGGAGCACGATCTCGTGGATCTGGCGGAGCCCCGAGGCGCCGATCGGTTCGCCGTTGCCGAGCAGCCCGCCGTCGGTGTTGACCGGGATCCGGCCGCCGATCGTGGTGGCGCCCTCGGCGATGAGGCGTTCCTGCTCGCCGTCCTTGCAGAGGCCGTTCTCCGCCATGTGGATGATCTCCGAGCCGGCGTCGGTGTCCTGGAGCTGGGCGACGTCAACGTCCTCGGGGCCGATGCCCGCGAGCTCGTAGGCCGCCCGGGAGGCGTCCACCGTCGGACTGTCGACGGGCTCGCCGACCGGGAAGGACGGGCTCTGCACCTCGAAGGCGCCGAGCCGGCGGCTGCGCAGGGCGGTGGCGCGCACCCGTACGGGGGTGGTGGAGGTGTACTTGTGGGCCTGGTCGGCGCGGCACAGCACGAGGGCGGCGGCGCCCTCGTCCGGGCCGCAGTACATGAACTGGCGCAGGGGGTAGTTGAGGACCGGGGAGGCGAGGATCTCCTCGGGGGTGAGGGGGGTGCGGCGCCAGGCCTTGTCGTTGCCGGCCGCGTTGCCGAAGTTCTTCGAGGCGACGCGGGCCAGCGTCTCGTGGGAGATGCCGTGGTCGTGCATGTAGCGGTTGATCTTCATGCCGAAGAAGTGGGTGGTGAGGAACATCCCGGTCTGCCCGTACCAGGCGGGGATGCCGGCGACCGACGGGTCGGCGGCGAACGCGCCGCGCGGGTGCTTGTCCAGGCCGATCGCGATGGTCAGGTCGTGCTCGCCGGTCTCGATGGCCTTCGCGGCCAGCGCCACCGCCGTACCGGCCGTGGCGCAGCCGTTGAACACCCCGCGCAGCGGCACCCCCGTCAGGCCGAGGCGGCCGACGATCGCGTCCGGGTTGGCGACCTCGTAGCTGCCGATGTAGCCGCCCTGGATCTGCGGCCAGGTCACACCCGCGTCGGCGAGCGCGAGGCGGACCGCGTCCGCGCCCATGTCCAGGGCGGGTTTGCCGGGGAACCGGCCGAAGGGGTGGAGCCCCACCCCGATGATGACGGCCTCGGTCACGGTGTCTCCTCCTCGGCCGGGGCGAACGCGAACGTCATGACCTCGGTTCCGTCGTCCTGCACGGTGTAGGGCACGAGCGTCAGCCGCATGTGCTGCCCGATCCGCAGCCTGTCCGGGTCGGGTTCGGTCAGGCGCGCCTCGACCAGCAGCTCTCCGGGCAGCTCGACGTAGCCCACGGCGTACGGCTCGAAGGCGGCCGGTCCGTCGTACGGCGGGGACGGCGGCCGGAAGCCCTGGGTGGTGTACGTCCACAGGGTGCCGCGGTCCGCCAGCAGCCGCTTCTTCGACTCCCCGCTCGCGCACCGGACGCAGTCCGTGGCGGCGGGGAAGCTCACCAGGCCGCAGCCGGCGCACTCGGAGCCGATCAGCCGGGGCGGGTCGGTGTCGGAGGCGGGCCAGGTGAACAGGCCCTCGGCGACCGGTCGTTGTGTCGTCTTCATCTCAGGCTCCGTTCCGGTTGCCGAGGGCGTCCGCGTTCGGGGCGGCCTTGGCCACCAGGTTGGGCACGACGGAGGTCAGTTCCTCCGGGGTCCACCGGGTCTCCGTGCCGGCGGCGGGTCCGTTGACCCAGCCCTCCAGGACGGTGATCCGGTTGCCGACGACGCCGAACACCCGGCCGGTGACCTCGCGGGAGGCGGCCGAGCCGAGCCACACCACGAGCGGGGAAATGGCCTCGGGCGTGAGGTCCTGCGCCTCGGCGGCGCGTCGCATCATCTCGATGTCCTCGGTGAGCCGGGTCAGCGCGGTGGGCGCGATGGCGTTCACCGTGACGCCGTAGCGGGCGAGTTCGGCGGCGGCGATGAGGGTGAGGCCGGCGATCCCGGCCTTGGCCGAGCCGTAGTTGGACTGGCCGGGGTTGCCGAAGATGCCGGACGGCGAGGTCGTGTTGATCACCCGGGCGTCGTTGCTCAGCCCGGACTTTGCGCGCTCGCGCCAGTGGGCGGCCGCGTGGTGCAGGGTGGCGAAGCTGCCCTTGAGGTGGACGGCGAGCACGCTGTCGAAGTCCTGCTCGGTCATCGACACGATCATCCGGTCGCGCAGGATGCCCGCGTTGTTCACCAGGACGTCAAGGCCGCCATAGGTGTCCACGGCCTGCCGGACCAGGTGGGCGGCGCCGTCCCAGGAGGCGATGTCGTCGGTGTTGGCCACCGCCTCGCCGCCGGCCGCGACGATCTCGTCCACCACGCTCTGCGCGGGTCCGGCCGAGGCGCCCGCCCCGTCCCGCCCGCCGCCCAGGTCGTTGACCACGACCTTCGCCCCGTGCGCGGCGAACGCCAGTGCGTGCGCCCGCCCGATGCCGTTGCCGGCGCCGGTGACGACCACCACACGGCCGTCGACCACTCGTTCAGACATCCTCAGCTCCTTGCTGACAGTGCGGGGCCGGCCTCGGCGAGCTGGACCCGCGGGTCCTGGCTGCCGCAGGCGCAGCTGCCGGTGACGACACGGCCCGCGATGCCGAGCGGCGTCTCGGGCAGTGACGACGTGCGCTGCTCGCCCGCCGCCACGAACAGCTCCCCGTCCCGTGCGCCGACCCGCCACTCGGCGGCGTTGACGTGCCCGCCCTGCCGCTCGGGGCACTCCAGGGCGAGGGCGGGACCGACGGCCGCGATCAGGGCGGCGGGTATGCCGAGTCCGCGCAGCACGGGCACGGCGGCGGGGCGGGCCAGGACCAGGGCGGTCGGCCGGAACATCTCGGCGACGTCGGCGGCGCCCGCGAGCCCTTCCAGGGTGTCGGCGGACAGCCCGATCACCGCGTGCGGATTGAGTTCCCGGTGGAAGACGGCGGTACGGCGGTGGTCCCAGCCCATCGCCTCGGCGATGCCGTACGTCACCCTCAGCTCGCTCAGGGCGCCGATCACCGCCCGCCCCCAGAAGCCCTCGAAGCCGGAGGTGTTGAGCAGCGCCCGCTGCCCGGCGGCCAGGCCGTGCCCGCGCAGCGCCCCGGCCACCCAGGCGGTGTCCCGGGCGAGTTCCGCCCAGGTCAGCTCCATGTCGGTGGTGCCGTCGGCGGCGCTGAAGCGGACCAGGTAGGCGAGTTCGGGCCGGTCGAGCTTCCTGGCCCGGGCGAGGGTGTCGGCGCGGGCCATCAGCTCTTCACCACCCGGGGGAACTTCGCGACGCTGGTCATGGTCTTCAACAGGTCCTCCTCGGTGCGCATGTCGAGGACCGGCTTGACCCCGGTGCGCTCGCGCACGGCCTCGCCCAGCCGGCCGGCCAGGGCGTCCACGTCGTCGGTGAGATGGGGGTCGTAGCCGACGCGCAGCCGCAGTTCGTCGACCTCGCGGCGGTCGCGGACGATCTGGAAGACCCCCGCGACCGTCTCCGGCTGGTCCTCCACCGCCAGCCAGACGTCCCGCAGGACCACGGACCGGCCCCGGACCAGCGTCTCGTCACCGCGCCGCCCCGCGACCCACATGCGGGCGTGCGTGCGCCCGCATCCGCAGGTGTCCCGGGACAGCCGGACCAGGTCCTCGCTGCGGTAGCGGATCAGCGGGGCGGCGCGGTTGTCCAGATCGGTGGCGACCAGTTCGCCGAGGTCGCCCTCGGCGGCGTCGCTCCAGCCGTTCGGGCCGACGTCCACGCACTCCGCGAAGACGGTGTCCTCCCAGAGGTGGAAGCCGTCGTGCTCGCGGCACTCCCAGGCGGTGCCGGTGTCGGCGGCGCTGGTGTACTCGTAGACGTCGATGCCCCAGTCGTCGCGGATCCGCTCGCGCATCTTGCGGCTGAGGGGCTGCCCGGCGCAGGAGGCGCCCTTGAGGGAGGAGAACGCCTCCTTCAGGTCCACCCGCTCGGCCAGCCGCTCCAGCTCCACCATCTGCGGGTACATCATCTGGAGGTAGGCCGGGCGGTAGGTGCGCAGCGCCTCGACGACCTCGTGCATCCTGCCGAGCCAGGTGTCCACCTCGATCACCACCGCGCCGAGCGCCTGGTAGCCGGGGTCCATGAGGTTGCGGAAGGTGCCGGGCGGACTGAGCACCCGGTCACCCGGGCGCAGCCCCAGCTCCCACAGGTCCCGCACCTGCGCGGTGACCAGTGGCGGGGCGTCCTGCCAGATCTCGGCGAAGAACTCCGGGTCGCCGGTGGTGCCCGAGCTGGAGGAGACCGAGGTCAGCTCCTCGGTGGGGACGCACAGCAGCCCGCCGAAGGGGTCGCCGGTACGGGCCCGGTAGGCGCGCACCATGTCCTTGGTGATGAACGGGACGCGGGCCCGGAAGTCCTCCAGGGTGCGGATGTCCCGCGGATGGGCCCCGTGCTCGTCCCACAGCTCGCGGTAGAAGGCGGAGTTGGCGTAGGCGTACTCGACGAGTTCGACCACCCGCTCCTCCTGCCGCGCGCGGAGTTCCTCGCGCGGCATGGTCTCCACCTGTGGCTCGAAGTACCTGTCACCGGTGTCCCTGTCGTCGACCATGTCGCCTCCTCGCGGCTCAGCTGACCAGATCTTCCAGCTATCAGCGCAATCAGTCAACCAATTCGACGGATTCAAAGCGGAGGCTCGCCTTCTGTCGAGTTATATAGTTAACTATTAGCACTCATTAGACCTGTTGGAGGGTGCTGTGAAGATCGTTGTCTGTGTGAAGCACGTGCCTGACGCGGGCGCCGACCGCACCTTCACGAAGGACGGCACCACCGACCGCGCGTCGGCGGACTCCGTACTCTCCGAGCTCGACGAGTACGCCGTCGAGCAGGCCCTGCGGATCGCCGAGTCGGGCGTCGACGCCGAGATCAGCTACCTCACCGTCGGCCCCGAGGACGCGCGGGACGCGCTGCGCAAGGCGCTGGCCATGGGCGGTGACTCGGCGATCCATGTGAGCGACGAGGACATCGAGGGCAGCGACGCGTTCGGTACCTCGCTCGTGCTGTCCCGGGCCGTGGAACGGCACGGTTTCGACCTCGTGCTGTGCGGAATGGCCTCGACGGACGGCACGATGGGCGTCGTACCGGCGCTGCTGGCCGAACGTCTGGGCGTCCCGGCCGTCACCCACGTCGAGGAGCTGGTGGTCGGGGACGGCACGGTCGGCGGCCGGCGTGAGGGCGACAGCGCGACCGTGCGGATCGACGCGGGACTGCCGGCCGTGGTGTCGGTGACCGACCGCTCCGGCGACGCCCGCTACCCCTCCTTCAAGGGGATCATGGCCGCCAAGAAGAAGCCGGTGGAGACCCTCGACCTCGCCGACCTCGGCATCGACCCCGCGGAGGTGGGCCACCGCGGGGCGCGCTCGGCGGTGGACACCGCCACCCGGCGCCCCGCGCGCACCCAGGGCGAGATCGTCACCGACGACGGCACGGGCGGGACCGCGCTCGCCGCGTTCCTCGCCGCGAAGAAGTTCGTCTGACCGGTGCGGGCCCCCGGCCTGTTGCACCCCCGCGTCCCGGCCTCTCGCCCGCCCCTCCCCCCCCTTTCTGCTCCCCCCCTCCCCCGTTCCGACCCGTTCCCGGCAAAGAGGAGTGCATGACCGTGGCCGAGATCCTCGTCCTCGTCGACCACAGCGACGGCGCCGTACGCAAGACGACCCTCGAACTGCTCACCCTGGCGCGCCGGTTGGGCGAACCCTCGGCGGTGCTCCTCGGACCCGGCGCGGACACCGCGATGGAGGTCCTCGGCCGGCACGGCGCACGGAAGATCTACGTCGTGGACGCCCCGGAGGTGAAGGACTTCCTGGTCACCCCGGCCGTCGACGCCCTCACCGGGATCGCCGCCGGCGCCGCCCCCGCGGCGATCCTCCTGACCTCCGGCCCGGACGGCAAGGAGACCGCCGCGCGGGTCGCGCTCCGGCTCGACTCGGGTCTGGTGACCGACGCGGTCGACGTGACGGCCGGCCCGGACGGCCCGGTCACCGAGCATTCCGCGTTCGCGGCGACCCACCAGGTCACGGCGCACGTCACCCGGGGTGTGCCGGTCATCACGGTCAAGCCCAACGCGGTCGCCCCCGAACCGGCACCGGTGACGCCCGTCGTGGAGAAGCCGGACGTCGTCTTCGGCCCGGCCTCCGTCGCGGTCCGGGTCCTGTCCCGCACCCCGCGCGAGCGCGGCGACCGACCCGAGCTGACCGAGGCGGACATCGTGGTCTCCGGCGGGCGCGGGGTCGACGGCGCCGAGAACTTCGCCGTGATCGAGCGGGTCGCCGACGCCCTGGGCGCGGCCGTCGGGGCCTCCCGCGCGGCGGTCGACGCCGGCTGGTACCCGCACAGCCACCAGGTCGGCCAGACCGGCACCCAGGTCTCCCCGCAGCTCTACCTCGCCGCCGGCATCTCGGGGGCCATCCAGCACCGCGCGGGCATGCAGACGTCCAGGACCATCGTCGCCGTCAACAAGGACGCGGACGCGCCCCTCTTCGAGCTGGCCGACTACGGCGTGGTCGGCGACCTCTTCCAGGTCCTTCCGCAGCTGGTCGAGGAGATCGAGCGGCGCCGGAGCTGATCGGGACCCCTCCCGGACTTCCACCCGGCCAACGAAACACCTAAACTGTTTAACTGATTGCATCCATTGACCCGAAGGAGTGCCATGACGAAGATCTGGGTCAACTCGGGGGACTCCCACGTGATGGAACCGGACGACCTGTGGACCGAGGCGCTGCCGCCCCGGCTGGCCGACCGGGCGCCGCGCAGCGAGCGCGGCGAGAAGTACGAGGTGCTCTACATCGACGGCGAGCGCATCGACCGCCAGCTCAACGACTTCATGGACGCCATGCGACCGCCGGGCGCCCGCGACCTCGACGTCCGGCTCAAGGACCTGGACCAGGAAGGCGTCTGGGGCCAACTCGCCTTCCCCTCCATGGGGTTCTGGCTGGTGACGATCACCGAGCGGGAGCTCGCCCGGGAGACCGTGAAGGCCTGGAACGACTGGGCGCACTCCGAGGTCCTCGGCAAGAACAAGCGCGTCATCACCCCCGCCTGCGTCTCGACGGCCAACGTCGAGGACGCCGTCGCGGAGATCGAGCGGGTGGCCGAGATGGGCTTCCAGTCGGTCTTCCTGCCGTGCGGCACCCGGCCGGGTGAGGAGTACGCCCTCGACCGCTGGGAGCCGCTGTGGACGGCGGCCGAGCGGACCGGCCTGGTGCTCGGCTTCCACATCGGCACCGGCGGCGAGAACGTCGTCTTCCGGGGCCCCGGCGGCGCCGTCGTCAACTACATGGAGACCACCTACCCGGGCATGCGCGTGGTGTCCCACATGGTCGCGGGCGGTGCGCTGGACCGGCACCCGGACCTGAAGATCCTCATCGCGGAGGGCGGCGCGGGCTGGGTGCCGGCCATCGGCGACCGGATGGACGAGGCGTACCGCCAGCACGGCATGTTCGTCCGGCCCAAGCTGGACCGGCTGCCCAGCGAGATCATCCGCCAGCAGGTGTACGCCTCCTTCCAGCACGACAAGAGCTCGGTGGAGATCGTCGAGTCCACCGGCTACCGCAACGTGATGTGGGGCGACGACTACCCCCACCTCGAAGGCACCTACGGCCACACCCAGTCCACGCTGCGCGAGCTGTTCGACGGCGTGCCCGACGACGTCCGCGAGCGCGTCACCCGTGGCACCTTCAACGAGCTCTTCCACCTGCCGGCCCAGACTCCCCAGGAGGCGGCCGTCTGAGCGGCGCCGAGGGCACCGGCGCCGGACGGGACACCCCGTGACCACTTCCCCGCACCCGGAGCACCCGGAGCGCCCGGAGCACCCGGAGCGCCCGGAGCGCCCGGAGCGCCCGGGACGGTCGTACCCCGAGGATCTGGAGCGCCCCGGGCTCGTGCGGACCGGGCGGTCGACGTTCGTGCGGCCCATCCGGCCCGAGGACGCCGACCGCCTGGTCCGCTTCGTCGGCGGCCTGTCCCGGGCGACCCTGGCCTACCGGTCCCTCGGTCCGGTGGTCCGCGCCCGCGACGACGTCATCCGGCGCGGCGCGCACGTGGACTACCTCAACGAGCTGGCGCTCGTCGCCCTGGCCGGCGACGAGATCGCCGGCCTGGTGCGCTACGTCCGCGACCCCGAGGAGCCGGAGCACGCCGAGGTCACCTTCACCATCCGCGACGACCACCAGAGCGAGGGCTTCGGGCGGCTGCTCCTGGAGCACATCGCCGCGGCCGCCCGGGCCCGGGGCGTGCGCGTGCTGGAGGCGGACGTCCTCGCCGACAACGACCGCATGATCAACGTGTTCGCCGGCGCCGGCTACCGCGTCGAGACCGGGCCGCCCGGCCAGATCATCCACTTCGAGATCGCCATCGACCCGCAGGCCCAGGCCACCGCGCGGGCCGAACGCCGTGAGCACACGGCCGTACGTCGTTCGCTGCGGCCGCTGCTCGAACCGCGCTCGGTCGCGGTGATCGGTGCCAACCGCGGCCCTCTGACGATCGGCCACGAGATCGTCGCCAACCTGCTGCGGGGCGGTTTCCGCGGCGGTGTCTTCCCGGTCAACCCGCGGGCCGCGCGGATCGCCGGAGCCCGTGCCTACCCCTCGGTGCGGGACCTTCCCGAACCCCCGGACCTGGCACTGGTGGCCGTGCGGGCCGAGGCGGTGCCCGACGTCGTACGGGAGTGCGCCGAGGCCGGGGTGAAGGCGGTGGTCGTGGTCTCGACGGGCTTCGGCGAGGCCGGTGCGGCGGGCCGGGCGACCGAGCTGGAGCTGGCCCGCTTCGCCCGCGCCTCCGGAATGCGGCTGGTGGGCCCCAACTGCATGGGCGTGGTCAACACGACACCCGCGGCCCGGCTGGCGGCGACCTTCTCGCCCGCGCTGCCCACGCCCGGCCGGGTGGCGATGTCCAGCCAGTCCGGGCCTCTGGGGCTCGCGGTGCTCGACTTCGCCCGCCGGCTGCGGCTCGGCTTCTCCGGCTTCGTCTCGGTGGGCCACGCCGTCGACGTGTCGACCAACGACCTCCTGCAGTGGTGGGAGGAGGACCCGGCGACCTCGGTGATCCTGCTGCACGTCGAGACCTTCGGCAATCCCCGCCGCTTCGCCCGCATCGCCCGCCGGGTCGCGCCGCGCAAGCCGATCGTCGCCGTGCACCCGGGCCACGGGGACTCCGCGGTGAGCTCCCTGTTCGCCCAGTCCGGGGTGATCCGCACCCGCAGCCTCCAGGAACTCTTCGACGTGGCGCTGCTGCTGGCCCATCAGCCGCCGCCGCCCGGCAACCGGGTCGCCGTCCTCACCAACGCCGGCGGGCCCGCCGCACTGACCGTGGGCGCCTGCGCGGGCAGCGGGCTGAGCGTGCCCGCACTCGGTGAGCACACCCGGCGGACGCTGCGGGCGGCACTCCCGCCCCTGGCGGAGGTCGCCAACCCGATCGACCTGACTCCGATGGCCACCGCCGCGCACTACCGGCAGGCCCTGGACGCGGTGCTGGCCGACGACGGCATCGACGCCGCCGTCGTCCTGTTCATGCCGCCGCTCGCGGACAAGCCCGACGAGGTCGCCTCGGCGATCCTCGACGCGGCCGCGGCCGCGCCCACGAAGCCGGTGGTGACCAGTTTCCTCGGCGGTGCGGGCGTCGCCGACCTGCTGCACAGGGACGGGCTGGTCGTACCGACGTACACCTTCCCCGAGGCGGCGGCGACCTCGCTCGGGCACGCGGCGGCCTACCAGGCGTGGCGCGGAACGCCCGCCGGTGTCGTACCGGACCTCCCGGGAGTCGACACCGAACGCGGCCGCTCGCTCGTCACCGGGCGCACGCCCGGACCCGTCCCGGACTCGCTGGTCACCGAACTGCTGGACGCCTACGGCATCGTCGTCGCCGGCACCGGACCGGGCCCCGGCCCGGACGCCTTCCTCTCCGTCCGCGCGGACCCGGTGTTCGGCCCGGTGATCGCCTTCGGTCTCACCGGCGACTACGCCGACCTCATGGCCGACGTGGCCCACCGGGTCACCCCGCTCACCGACCGCGACGCGAGGGAGATGGTCCGCTCGCTGCGGGCGGCTCCCCTGCTGGACGGCCGGGCCGGCGGTGACGGGGTGGACCTGGCGGCGCTGGAGGAGGCCGTCCTGCGGATCTCGGCGATGGTCGAGGACCTGCCGGAGATCGAGGCACTGGAACTGAGGCCGGTACGGCTGCTGCCGCCCGGGCACGGCATCGCCGTCGCCCGCGCGGCGATCCGGCTGGCGGACAACACGACGGGAGGCGGTCCCCCATGAAGGTGGGCATCTACTTCGATCTGCGCAACCCTCCGCAGTGGCGGCAGAGTTGGTCGCGGGTGTACGGCTTCGCCCTGGAGATGTGCGAGGAGGCGGACCGGCTGGGCCTGGACTCGGTGTGGTTCTCCGAGCACCACGGCTTCGAGGACGGGTACCTCCCGCAGCCGCTCACCATGGCCGCGGCGGCCGCCGCCCGCACCCGGCGGGTGCGGCTGGGCACGGCGGTGATCCCCGCCCCGCTGCACGCGGCGCCCGAGCTGGCGGAACAGGCCGCGCTGGTGGACATCATCAGCGACGGGCGCCTGGACCTCGGTCTCGGCACCGGCTACCGCGTGCCCGAGTACGCCCTGTACGGCGCCGACCTCACCAGGCGTTACTCGACGACCGACCAGCGGGTGCGGGAGATCCGCCGCCTGTGGGCCGAGTCCCTGGTCACGCCGGGCCCGGTCCAGGACCCGCTGCCGATCTGGCTCGGCTACCAGGGCCCGCAGGGCGCCCGCCGCGCCGGCCGGCTGGGCACCGGACTGCTGTCGCTCAACCCCGCCCTGCTGACGCCGTACCGCGACGGGCTCGCCGATGGCGGCCACGACCTGTCGACGGCCCGGATGCAGGGCTCGTTCACCACGTTCGTCACCGAGGACCCCGACGGCGACTGGCCGGTGGTCCGTGAGCACCTGGCGTACCAGTGGGACAGCTACCGCCGGTACATGGTCGAGGGCACCGACCAGCCCGCCCCGCGGCCGATCGACCCCGAGAAGTGGCGCGAGACGGGCCTGAGGGCGACGGGCGTCGGCCAGTTCCTCCACGGCACCCCGCAGGACGTCGCCGAAGCCATCAGGGCGTACGTGACGGGGCTGCCGGTCGAAGGCGTGTTCCTGTGGGCCTCGCTGGCCGGGATGCCCGAGGACATGGTGGCCCGCCAGGTCCAGCTCATCGCCGGGAAGCTGCGCCCGCTGCTTGCCGATGTCTGATCCGAGGAGTCACCGCATGTCGACGAGTAGGGGTGAGCCCGCGGCCACCGCGCCGGCCGGACGCTGGGCCGGGGCCGACTTCCAGGAGCCGCCGCGCACCCCGGGCGGGGTGGCGCTGTGCGGCGCGTGCCGCGTCGCCGGTTCCTGCCGCCTGGGGGTGCGGCGCGAGCGGCTCGACGACGAGGGCCTGGCCCTCTTCGAGCTGGCCTGCCCCCGGGACCAGGAGGGCGGTCCCGAGGTCGCGCACGGCGGCTGGACGGCCGCCGTACTCGACGACTGCCTCGGTCATCTGCCGCTGCTGCACCGGGTGTTGAGCGTGACCGCCGAGCTGACGGTGAGCTTCGTGAAGCCGGTGCCGGTGCAGCGGCCGCTCGAGGTGCGGGCCTGGGTGGAGCGGCGGGAGGGCTCGCGCTGGTACATCAGGGGCGAGATGGTGCTGCTTCCGACCCGCGCCGTGCTGGCCCGCGCGTCCGGAATCTGGGTCACCCGCGACCAGGGCCACTTCGCCCGCCACCAGGCGTGGCTGGCGGGGCAGTCGGGCTCCGGGGGCGCGGGTACGGGCGGCTCGGATGCCGGCGGCCCGCGTGCGGGCGGCTCGGATGCCGGCGGCCCGGGTGCGGGCGGCCCGGATGCCGGCGGCCCGCGTGCGGGCGGCTGAGACGTGAAGGGCTCCGGTGCCGGCGGATCCGCCGGCACCGGAGCCGAGCGACCAGCCTCAGTAGGACCGCAGGCCCATGCTGCGCGCGATGCCGTTGCGCTGGATCTGGCTGGTTCCGCCGGAGATCGTCGCCACGATCGACTCCCGGTAGCGGAAGCTCATCACGCTCTCCGTGGAGAAGCCGTGGCCGGCGCAGACCTGCATGCCCAGCCGGGCGGCCGCCACGTACGTCTCGGAGCCCTTCAGCTTGGCCATCGAGCCCTCCCGGGTGCACGGCTTGCCCTGGGCGAGCAGCCAGGCGGCCCGGTGGGCGAGCAGCCGGGCGGAGTCGATCTCGGTCTGCAGGTCGGCCATGGCGTGGGCGAGCGCCTGGAAGTTGCCGATCGGACGGCCGAAGGCGTGCCGGGTACGGGCGTACTCCAGCATCTCGTCCAGGGTGGCCTGGGCGGCGCCCAGGTAGCCGCCGGTGATGATCACCTTCTCCAGTTCGATGTTGGAGAGCATCACCTTCCAGCCCTCGTCGCGCGGGCCGACCAGGTTCTCCTTCGGCACCAGGACGTCGTTGAAGAACACCTCGTTGGTGCCCAGGATGTGCCGGGCCAGGGTGGGTGTCCGGCGCACCTCGACGCCCTTGGTCGCGGGGTCGACGAGCAGCAGGCTGATACCGCCGTGCTTGGGTTCGCGGGCGCCCGTGCGCACGTAGGTGGCGATGGTCGTGTCGGGCAGGCCACCGCCGGTGCACCACGCCTTCTGGCCGCGGACCAGGAAGTGGTCGCCGTGGTCCTCGGCGCTGGTGCGCAGGGCGGCGGCGTCGGACCCGCTGTCCGGCTCGCTGAGGCCGACGGCGAGCCGGTGGCGGCCGGTCATGACCTGTTCGCGGATGAAGGCGCGCTGCGCCTCGTCGCCCCAGCGGAACACCGTGATGCCGGGGATGAGCACGCCGATGTAGCACATGGCGACGTCGAAGCTGGCGCGGCCGAGTTCCTCGGCGATGAGGATGAGTTCGATCGGTCCTCCGCCGTCGCCGCCCTCGTCCTCACTGAACGGCAGGCTGAACCAGCCGAGTTCGGCCATCCCCCCGAACAGCTCGGGCGGCACGGTGCCCTCCTCGTCCCACTGCTTGGCCTTCTCGGCCGGGCACACGTCTGCGACGAACTGCCGTGCCGTCGCGCGCAACATGTCCTGCTCGTCGGTCAGCCCGAAGTCCACGGCCACTCCTCGCCACCACTAGCTCATTTATCTATCTAATTATTCTATGTTAGCTGATGGGTGGAGAGGAAGAGCCGGAAGCGGAGCCCGAAGACCGGTAGGTGGGAGGCGGGAGGGCCGCCGGCGCCGGGGAGGCCGACAGGGCGGCGTGACATCGGGCCGCGCGACATCCGGCCTCGGGCACGCGAAAGGGCCCCCGCGGACTTTCGCCCGCGAAGGCCCTTCACACCGTCGGGACGACAGGATTTGAACCTGCGACCCCTTGACCCCCAGTCAAGTGCGCTACCAAGCTGCGCCACGTCCCGGCGTCCGTCTGACCTGGGGTTTCCCCGGGCCGAACGTGCAGGGAAACAATACCGCACTCGGGTCGGTGGTCGCGCACCCTTAACGCGCGGCCGGCCCCAGCTCGGGGTGGTCCTCGATCAGCCGGGGCGGGGCCGCCTGCCGCCAGGTGTCGGCGAGGATGTCCCGCAGCTCGGCCTCGTCCTCCACCTCGGCGAGCCGGACCCGCACCCAGGCGAACTGCGCCTCGTGGTCCGCGATCCAGAACTTCCCGGGTTCCGCCAGGACCAGTTCGTCACGCTCCTCCTTGGGGCAGCGCACCGCCATGGAGGTCTCCTCCTCGGGCAGCGTGGCGAACATCTTCCCCGCCACCCGGAACGTGGGCATGTTCCAGGCGGTCTTCTCCGTCGTCTCCGGCAGGGACAGGGCGATACGGCGTGCGTCTTCGGCGTCCGGCATGACAGGCACCGTAGCCGCTCGCACCGACAGTCACCCGGCGGGTGCGTCCCGGGCGGCGCCGGCCCGCTCACCGGAGGCGGGCGTCCCGCTTCCCGGTGCCTGTGCGTCCACGTGCTTGTAGAAGAGCGTGGTCGGCCGCAGGGCTCCGCCCGGTTCCGCCGCGTAGTCGGGGATCACTCCCGCCCTCGTCCAGCCGGCCGAGCGGTAGAGGGACTCGGCGGGACTGCCGGTCTCGGTGTCCAGGTGGAGCAGGGTGACACCGGCCGATGCGGCCGCGTGTTCCGCCGTACGCAGGAGTCCGCGGCCGAGTCCTCGGCCGCGGGCGTCCCGGTGCACCAGCAGCTTGACCAGCTCGGCGCGGTGGCGGCTGTTGGGTTTGTCGGGGAAGGCGAGGCTCACCGTGCCGACCACCCGCGTCCCGTCGTGCGCCGCCCACACCGCGTACCGGCCGGCGGCGACCGGGCCGACGCGTTCCCGCCACCAGGCGGCGGCCGCGCGGTGGTCGAGCGGCGCGAGGAAGCCGACCGAGGCGCCGCCGTCCACGGCGTCGACCAGCAGGCCAGCCAAGTCGTCCGTCCAGGATGCCAGTTGGGCTTCGCTCAGTCGGGTCACGATCACGGCCGCACCACCGCGAGCAGGTAGCGCGCCGCGGTGGTGCGGGCGCAGCGGAACCGGGTCGGCCCCCACACGCGCAGGCGCAGGCAGTCACCCGCGCCGAGCTCGTGCGCGGTGTCGCCCGCCGTCACCTGGAGCATCCCTTCCAGGACCCAGACGTGCTGTTCCAGTCCGGGCACGGGCGGACGGTCGTAGGCGATGTCGGCACCGGCGGCGAGCCGTCCCTCGACGAGTTCGCCGCGCAGGCCGGCGTGCGGCGGGGACACCGACCGTCGCAGGAACCCGGAGGCCGTGTCCTCCCACACCGGCTGCTCGGCGGCCCGCAGCAGCGGTACGGGGGCCGTCTCGACCTCGCTGAGCAGCTGGGACATGGTGTGGCCGTACACCGCGCACAGGCGGTTGAGCTGGGCGGCGGTGGGGCTGGTCTCGGCCCGTTCGGCCCGCGAGAGGGTGGACCTGCTCACCCCGCTGCGCTCCGCCAACTCGCCCAGGGACCAGCCGCGTTCGGTGCGCAGTTCGGCGAGGCGGGTGCCGAGCCGGGTGTCCAGACGCGCGTCGGCGGCATCAGGGACGGGGCCTCGGGTGCCGATGGCGTCACGCCCTGCATCGTGTCTCATATCCGGGATCCTATCCCTGATATGAGACATCCGGATCACGTCCCGGCTGCTTCGCCGAGCGCGTCCAGCACCGGACGGATCAGGGGGTGGTCCTCGGCTCCGCGCCGGACCGCCGCGAACACCCGGCGGGTCGGCGCCACCGCGTCGACCGGCCGTACGACCACGCCCGTGAGGTCCATGCCGCGCAGCGCGGAGCGGGGCACGAGGGCCACTCCCGCGTCCGCGGAGGCCAGCGCCACGACCGCGCGGAAGTCGTCCGAGGAGTGCTCGAGACGGGGCTGGAATCCCGCGTTCTCGCAGGCCAGCACCACCACGTCATGGCACGGGTTGCCGGGGTAGGGGCCGATCCACGGATCCTTGGCCAGCTCGGCGAGCGGGACCTCGTCGGTGTCGGCGAGACGGTGGGTGACCGGGACGACCGCGTCGAAGGGCTCGGCGTACAGCGGCACGTGGGTCAGGCGGGGGTCGTCGGCGGGCGGGGCCCCGCGGTACTCGACGGCGACCGCGACGTCCACCAGCCGGTCCAGGACCATCGGCAGGCTCGCGTCACCCTCGGCGTCCTGGACGCGGATGCGGATGCCGGGCGCCGAGACGGCCAGCCGGGCCAGCGCCGGGGCGACGACCAGGGCGATGCCGGTCGCGAAGGAGGCGACCGTGACCGTGCCGGCCGCGCCCGAGCCGTACGCGGCCAGTTCCGCCTCGGCCCGCTCCAGCTGGGCCAGCACCGCGTTGGTGTGGGCCAGCAGGATCTCGCCGGCCGGCGTCAGCCGGACGCCTCGGGCGCCGCGCTCGACCAGCCGGTGGCCGGTCTCCTGCTCCAGGGCGGTCAGCTGCTGGGACCACGGCCGACGGGGTGAGATACAGCGCGGCGGCAGCCGCCGTCACCGTGCGGTGGTCGGCCACCGCACGGAGGATGTGGAGCCGCCGCGCCTCGATCATGGGACCGATTCTCTCAAATGACCGGAACCCGCCGGGGCCCCGGCGGCCGCCGCCGATCCCGTCGGCTTGGCCGGCTCACGCCCGAGGCCCGGCTCACGCCCGAGGCCCGGCTCACGCCTCAGGCCCGGCTCACGCGTCCAGCTCGGCCCGCGCCGCCACGAACGCGTCGACCGCGCGGTTCACGTCCTGTGTCGAGTGCGCCGCGGACAGCTGCACCCGGATCCGCGCCTGGCCCTGGGGCACGACCGGATAGGAGAAGCCGATGACGTACACCCCGCGCTCGAGGAGCAGTTCCGCCAGGCGTCCAGCGCGCGCCGCGTCTCCGATCATCACGGGGGCGATGGCATGGTCGCCGGGCAGGACGTCGAAGCCCTCCTCGGTCATCCGGCGGCGGAACAGGGCGGTGTTCTCGGCCAGTTGGACGCGCAGGTCGTCCGCCGCCTCCAGGAGGTCGAGCACCTTCAGCGAGGCCGCCGCGATCACGGGAGCGAGGGTGTTGGAGAAGAGATAGGGGCGGGAGCGCTGGCGCAGCAGGGCGACGATCTCCGCGCGGGCCGCCACGTAGCCGCCGGACGCGCCGCCCAGCGCCTTGCCCAGCGTGCCGGTGATGATGTCGACGCGGTCCATGACCCCGTGCAGCTCGGGCGTGCCGCGGCCGCCCGGGCCGACGAAGCCCACGGCGTGCGAGTCGTCGACCATGACCATCGCGTCGTGCCGGTCGGCGAGGTCGCAGATCTCGCGCAGCGGCGCCACATACCCGTCCATGGAGAACACGCCGTCGGTGACCACCAGCTTCCGGCGGGCGCCGGCCTCCGTGGCCTCCTTCAACTGGCGTTCCAGGTCGGCGAGATCGCGGTTGGCGTAGCGGAAGCGGCGGGCCTTGGACAGGCGGATGCCGTCGATGATCGAGGCGTGGTTGAGGGCGTCGGAGATGACCGCGTCCTCGGGGCCGAGCAGCGTCTCGAACACGCCGCCGTTCGCGTCGAAGCAGGAGGAGTACAGGATCGTGTCCTCCTGGCCGAGGAACGCCGACAGCCGGCTCTCCAGTTCCTTGTGCACCTCCTGCGTACCGCAGATGAAGCGCACGGAGGCCATGCCGTAGCCCCAGCGGTCCAGTGCCTCGTGGGCCGCGGCGACGACCTCGGGGTGGTCGGCCAGGCCGAGGTAGTTGTTGGCGCAGAAGTTGAGGACCTCACCGGGACGGCCGCCGGCGGTGACCCGCACGGTCGCGGACTGCGGGCTGCCGATCACCCGCTCGGGCTTGTGCAGGCCGGCGGCGCGGATCTCGTCCAGGGTGGCGCGCAGGTCGTCGCGCACGGAGTCGAACATCATCGGTTCCTTACGTCCTCAGAGGGTCCAGTCGAGGATGACCTTGCCGCCGCGGCCGCTCGCCGCGTCGGCGAACGCCGCCTCGAAGTCACGGTGGCCGTACCGGCCGGTGATCACGGGGGCGAGGTCGAGGCCGCCCTCGAGCAGGACCGACATCGCGTACCAGGTCTCGAACATCTCACGGCCGTAGATGCCCTTGATGGTGATCATGGAGGTGACGATCCGGGCCCAGTCGACCGGGAACTCCTCGGCGGGCAGGCCGAGCATCGCGATCCGGCCGCCGTGCGTCATGTTGGCGATCATGTCGCGCATGGCCTCGGGGCGGCCGGACATCTCCAGGCCGATGTCGAAGCCTTCGCGCAGGCCGAGTTCGCGCTGTCCTTCGGCGATCGTGGTCCGCGACACGTTCAGCGCGAGGCTCGCCCCGATCTTGCGGGCCAGTTCGAGCCGCTCCTCGCTCACGTCGGTGATCACGACGTTGCGGGCGCCCGCGTGCCGGGCGACGGCGGCGGCCATCAGGCCGATCGGCCCGGCGCCGGTGATCAGGACGTCCTCACCGACCAGCGGGAACGACAGGGCGGTGTGCACCGCGTTGCCGAACGGGTCGAAGATCGCGGCCACGTCCAGGTCCACCGGCGTCCGGTGCACCCACACGTTGGACGCGGGCAGCGCGACGTACTCGGCGAACGCGCCGTCCCGGCCGACGCCCAGTCCGACCGTGGCCCGGCACAGGTGCCGGCGGCCCGCGAGGCAGTTGCGGCACTTCCCGCACACCAGGTGTCCCTCACCGCTCACCGTGTCACCCGGGCTCACCTCGGTGACGTCCCGGCCGGTCCCCACGACCTCCCCGACGAACTCGTGCCCGAGCACGAGCGGGGTGCGGATCGCCTGCTGAGCCCACCCGTCCCAGGCCCGGATGTGCAGGTCGGTGCCGCAGATACCGGTCCGCAGGACCTTGATCAGTACGTCGCCGGGTCCCACGGCGGGTTCCGGAACGTCCATGAGCCACAGCCCGGGTTCCGCCTTCTCCTTGACCAGCGCCTTCAACGCTATGGCTCCTGACGGTGAGGCCCCGGGTCCGGGCACGCCGGGGCGGCCCGTCCGGGGAGGGATGAGGGGAATCACCTGGCAATCTGCCCTACCGGCGCCGCCCGGTCCATCGAGGATTTCTTAAGCGGCGCCACAGCTCCGCTTCACACCTCCCCGCCGGTCCCGGGTCCGGCCCGCCAGGTGTCGTACGCCTGCGGGAGACCGCTCCCTCAGGTGAGGCGGGAGACCTGGTAGTGGGCGATACGCCAGTCGTCGCCGGCCCGCCGCACCAGCACGGCGAGCTTGACATCCAGCGTCGGCCGGTCGGTGAAGGAGAAGCCGACGTCGAGGTAGCCGAGCACCAGGCCGTCCGCCGGGCGCCGGGTCTCCAGGACGCGGTACTCCGCCGTCATGCCGGGGGGCTGGGAGTCGTAGTAGTCGGCGACGCCCCGCCGTCCGACGCTGTACGGGTGCAGCCCCTGGAAGATCGCGTCCTCGGTGAAGAGGGCCGCGACGCGGGCGGGGTCGTGGTCGTCGACGGCCGCCTTCCAGCGGTCCAGGACCTCGCGCAGGACCGCCTCGCCGTCGACGCCGTCCGCCGCCGCAGCGCCGGTCGTCGTGCGGTGGGTGCCGCCGTGCGGGGAGTCCGGTGCGGAACTCCGTGCCCTGCTGTCGTCGCCCATCGCGGTCGCTCCCTCTCGGACGGTCCGGTGACCGGCGCTCACGCCGCCGACCACGTGCAGGATCTCCCCGGCGGCCCTCCGGGCCGGCTCAGCGGACGCCCCGAAGCCACCGATGTCGCCCACGCCACCCGTCCGGCCCACATATCGGGGCCGGACGGTCGGGAGGGGGTGGGGGCGGGGGGGCGTGGGGTGGGGGCGGGGGGGGCGTGGGGTGGCTCGGGGTTCGGCAACCGGGGGCCGCGTGGGTCGGGGGGGCGGGGTCCGGCGTCTCGTCCGGGCCGGGAGGCCGCGCGTACCGGCCGGCGGGAAGCCGGCGACGCGGCCGGGGTGGCAGCCCGGAGGGCGGCCGAAGACGGCAGCCCGGCAGCACGGCCCAAGGCAACAGCGGTGGTGGCACGGCCCAAGGCGACAGCCCGGCAGCACGGCCCAAGGCAACAGCGGTGGTGGCACGACCGAAGGCGGCAGCGGTGGTGGCACGACCGAAGGCGGCAGCGGTGGTGGCACAACCGAAGGCAGCAGCGGTGGTGGCAGCCGGGCCGGTCAGGGCCCACGATGGACGCACGGCAACCCGGCAGCGGCGCGTCCGCGCGGTCGTGGGTCCCGCCGCCCCGGGCCGGACCCGGGCGACGACCCGTCCCCGCGTTCCCGCGACCCCCTGCCGGCATCGTGTGCGAACGGAGAGGGATCATGCGAGAGTTCCTGGTCGAGATCACCACCACCGTGCCCGAGGGCACCGCCCCGGACGAGGTCGACCGACGGCGGGCCGCCGAAGCCGTCCGCGCGCGGGAGCTCGCCGCCGATGGCCTTCTCGTACGGCTGTGGCGCCCGGTCGGTGAGCTGCGCAGCATCGGGGTGTGGCGCGCCGCCGACGAGGACGAACTCCACGAGAAGGTGCTCGGCACGCTCCCGCTGCGGCCCTGGATGTCGCTGACCGTCACACCGCTGGAGCCCCACCCGAATGACCCGGGGCCGTCCGCCCCCACGGTCTGACTCCGGCGGGCCGGACCTCGGGTGGCCGGGCCTCCGGCCGCCCGACCTCCCGTGCCGCGGCGCTCCGCGCGCGGGACGGGCGTGCGAGACTCGCCCCTGCACGACAGCACCATCCCTCGGCAGCGCCACGCCCGGACGACCGGACCCGGCGACGGAACCGGCCGACCGACGAGGTCGGCGGAGTCCGGCGACACGGCCCGAAGCCCCGGCCCGGCGCCGCCGATCCGAGACGGGCCGTCCGGCCCGGCGGCCCACCGACGGGGAGCCTTCCATGACCACAGCACGGGACCTGTTGATCGTCGCCATGCAGACGGCACCCGACCGTCCGGTGGAGCCGGGTGATCTCTCCCTCGCGCTCGCGGGAGCCGAACTGATCGACCTGCTCGAGAACGGCTCCCTGACCCTGGACGGCGACCGCATCGTGCCGGGTCTCCAAGTGTCCACCGGGGACGAGCTGTTGGACCAGGCCGCGGCGGCGCTCGTCCGGCAGGACCCCTACGAGTCGGCCGAGGACTGGCTGTGGCGCCGGGGCCGCGGCCTGTCCCTCACCTATCTCGCCGGTCTGGAGAAGGACGGCGTCGTCACCCGCTCAAAGGGCCGCTGGATCCCCGTCGCCACCCGTCGGCGGGAGCTGGCCGACTCGCCGGCCCGCCGCCACGCCGAGGCGCGCCGGGCGGCGGACGAACCCGTACTGGCCGCCCTCACCACCTCCCTGCGCATGGACGACAAACGCGCCGACGACTTCGAGAACCTCACCGACGAGGCCGTCGTGACCGTGCTGGCCGCGGTCGGCGAGGCCGTGACGGAACTTGAGTCGGTACGGCAGCGGCGGACCATCGAGGACGCCGCCTTCGACAACGTCTGGCGGGGCCAGTGACGGGGTCGCGGGTGCGTTGACCGGGCCGGGACGGGGCGCGCCGACCGGTTGGCAGGGGCGACAGGCCCGATTGCCGGTGGCCGGCCGGGCGCGTGGGTCCGTCGTCTCGCGACAGCACGCGGGGTCGCCGGGGCGGCTCACAGCGGGAATCCGTCGTCCGCCCGTCGCTCCAGCCGCGCCGCGAGGTCCGCGGCGGTCGACTTGATGGTCTCCAGTCCCGCCTTCCCCCAGGCGCGCGGTTCGACGTCGGCGACACAGACCGTCCCCAGCACCATGCCGGTGGTGTCGATGAGCGGAGCGCCGAGGTACGAGCGGATGCCGAACTCGTCGACCACCGGATTGCCCGCGAACCGCGGGTAGTCGCTGACGTCCTCCAGGACCAGCGCCTTGCGCCGCACCACCACATGGGGGCAGAACCCGTGGTCGCGCGCCATGGAACGGCCGACTCGCGGCCGGCTCCCGTCGCTCTTGGCGACCGGGCCGGTGGCGGGGCTGTGCAGGCCCGCGAAGAACTGCCCCTGCTCGCCCACGAAGTTGACCATGGCGTACGGCGCCCCGGTGCACTCGGCGAGGCGGTGCGCGAAGGAGTCCAGGACGGGGTCCGGGCTCTCCCCCAGGCCGAGTCTGCGCAGCCGCAGGGCCCGGGCGGGCGCCTCCTTGTCCTCCGGCGTGAGCAGCAGACGACCGGCCGGGCGCGCGGGGTCGTACCTCATGGGCGGGCTCGGTCAGTGTGGGCGTGGGTCATGGATCGGCTCCGTGGCGGGTCTGCGGGACGGTGCGGGAGTGTGCGTGGCTCACATGTGGGCGCCGTGGCTCGGCGCGGGGGCGGGGGTGTGGGCGATGAGATGCCGTACCAGGGTCAGCAGGGTCTGTACGCCCGAGCTGGAGATCCGCGCGTCGCAGCGCACGACGGGGATCTGCGGGTCCAGGTCGATGGCGGAGCGGACCTCCTCGGGGTCGTACCGGTACGAGCCGTCGAACTCGTTGATCGCGACGATGAAGCCGACGCCGCGCTGCTCGAAGAAGTCCACGGCGGCGAAGCACTCCTCCAGGCGCCGGGTGTCGGCGAGGATCACCGCGCCGAGGGCGCCCTCGGAGAGCTCGTCCCACATGAACCAGAAGCGCTCCTGACCGGGTGTGCCGAACAGGTACAGGACGTGTTGGGGATCGAGGGTGATGCGGCCGAAGTCCATGGCCACCGTCGTCTCGACCTTGTTCTCGATGCCGTCGAGTTTGTCGGTCGCGGCGCTGACCGTGGTGAGCAACTCCTCTGTGCTGAGGGGCGCGATCTCGCTGACCGCGCCCACGAAGGTCGTCTTGCCTACTCCGAACCCGCCGGCCACCAGGATCTTGAGCGCGGTGGGGAAGGGGTCAGAGCTGTCGTCGTAGTCCATCGAGCACTGCCTCCAGAAGGGCCCGGTCAGTCGGGTTGTGGTGGAACTCGGGTGGCTTGGTGGTGAGCGCTCCGCAGTCGACGAGGTCCGACAGCAGCACCTTGGTGACCACCGCGGGCAGTCTGAGATGGGCGGCGACCTCGGCGATCGAGACGGGCGCCCGGCACAGGTCGAGCGCCTGCGCGTGCTCGGGGCCGAGGTAGCCGAGGGGCGTGGCCCCGGTGGCCCGTACGTGCGACAGCAGGTCGAACACGACACTGGGCCGGGTGCGGCCGTTGCTGACCGTGAAGGGGCGTACGAGCCGACCGGCCGCGTCGTCGAGCCAGGGCCCGTCACCGGCCGTCGCCACGCTCAAGGCCTCATCGCCGACGGTTCGACGGCGTGCTGCCGGGGCGCCGTCACCAGGTAGGGGCGGACGCTCTTGACGAGCATCGCCATCTCGTAACCGAGCACCGCCGCGTCGGCCTCGCGGCCGGCCAGCACCGCCAGGCAGGTGCCGGAGCCGGCCGTGGTCACGAACAGCAGGGTCGAGTCGAGCTCGACGACGACCTGGCGGACGTCCCCGCCGTCACCGAAGCGGACGCCGGCGCTGCGGCCGAGGGAGTACAGCCCGGACGCCAGGGCCGCCATGTGGTCGGCACTGTCCGGGTCGAGGCCGTGAACCGACTTCACCAGCCCGTCGCAGGAGAGGAGAACCGCGCTGGTGGTGTGCGGTACGCGCTGCACGAGGCCGCTCATCAGCCAGTCGAGATCGGATACCTGGCCGGTCGGCGCTTCGCTCGCCATGGTGGATCGACTCCTTGAGGTACGAAGGTCTGCGGGAGCGCTGGGCGTGGGGGTGGAGAGGGGGGTGGTCATCCGGCCGGTGCGCTCCCGTCGTGCCGGGTGGTGTGGTCGAGGCGGTCACGGCCGGGCGCGGACGCGTGCGCGGGGCGCGCTTCGGCCGATCCGAGGGTGGTGTCGGGGGTTGAGCTGTCCGGGTGGGGACCGCTGATCGGCCGCTGCCCCATGGACCGTTCGGCCGTGTGCCGTTCAGCCATGGAGCGCTGCTCGGCGGGGTGCCGCTCGGTCATCGACCGCTCGGCGGCGTACCTCTCGCCGAGGTGGCGCTCGCCGGTGGGCGGCTCGCCGACAGGTCGTTGGCCGGTGGGGCGCTCGACCGGGGAGGGTTCACGGAGGCGGCGGCCGTCCGTGGGTGGCGCGCTCAGGGGGTACTCCGTCATGGGGCGTTCCGTCGTGGGGCGTTCCGTCGTGGGGCGCCGGCCTGTGGCCGACACATCCACGAAGTGCGGCGGAGTCATGGGGGTTGCACCCATGTGGGGCGCGTCCAGAGCGGATGGGGCAAGGTACGACCCGTTTGTCGGGCGCACGTCCATGGGCCGTTCCCCCATGGCTGATACGTCCATGAAGTGGGGCGGGTTTATGAGGTTGGCGCCTGTGTGAGGGCCCTCCACGGCGGCCTGCCTGCCCGTGGCCGTCGACTCGCTGTGCGCGGGCCTGGTGTGAACGGAGTCCATGAGGGCTGCGTCCGTGGGGGCTGTGTCGGTGCGGGCTGTGTCGGAGGGGGCCGGGGTCATATGGCCGAACTCCATAGAGCCGGACTCCACGTGGCCGGACTCCACGTGCCCTTGAGCCAGGGGGCTCGGCGTCACCTGCCCAGGCCCCGTGTGGCCCGGCTCCATGTGGCCAAGTGCCGTGTGGCCGGGCTCCATAGGTGCCGGCGCCGTCGGGGCTGTCGACTCCGGGTACGTCGCCTCCAGGTGCTGCTGGGCCTCGGCGAGTCCGACACCGCGTTGGAAGGCGGCCATCAGCCCGGGGTCGTGTGCGGCGGTCTGGTCGGATTCCTGACGGGGCGCCGGACCGTCGCGCAGCTGGGGCACGATGTGCTCCTGCGCCCGCCGCCGGGGCAGCTGGGGCTTGCCCATGGTGCCGCGCACCGCGCCAGCGGCCCGAGGTGTGGGGGGCGCCGACGTGTGCTCGGCGACGGCCTGCCGGTCGTCGGGCCGGATGCCGGGCCGCGCCTCGGCCGGGTTGGGCCGCTCTCGGTGAGCGCCCCGCTTGGGCAGGGGCGCCGGCGCGGCCGTTCGGCCGGTCTCCTGCGGCTCCTGTCCCTGCCGCTCGCGTCGCTCCGGGCCTTCCTGTCGCTCCGGGCGCGGATCGGCAGGCGGTCTCGGAGGCGCCCCCCGCCGCACTCTCCCGCCCCTCTCCCCGGGGCCCGACTGCGCAGGTCGGCGCGGTGCCGGCACGGATGAGCCCGGCGCCCCGGACGCCGCCCCGGTCATCTCACCGGAAACGCCCGAGGCGTCCTGCCCCGGCCCCGGCTGTCCCTGCTGCCCGGGCGGCAGGGCGGCGCCCGGCATCCCCGGCACCTCGTGGGCGGGGATACCGGCCGGGCTCCCGGCGGCATCCGGAGGCGTACCGAGGAGCGCCTGCGGTACGACGAGTACGGCCTGCACCCCGCCGTAGATGTTGTTCTGGAGGCGGACGTGGATCCCGTGCCGCTTGGCGAGCTGGGAGACCACGAAGAGGCCGATGCGGCCGTCGGCGAGCAGGCTGGCGACATTCACCTGGTCGGGGTCGGCGAGCAGGGCGTTCATCCGGTGCTGCTCGGCGACGGGCATGCCGAGTCCGCGGTCCTCGACCTCGACGGCGAGACCGGAGGTGACCAGGTTGGCGCGCAGCAGGACCTGGGTGTGGGGGGCCGAGAACAGCGTGGCGTTCTCGACGAGTTCGGCCAGCAGATGGATGACGTCGGCGACGGCGTGGCCGCGCAGGGTGCCGTCGATCGGCGGGACGAGCTTGACCCGCGAGTACTGCTCGACCTCCGCGATGGCGGAGCGCAGCACCTCGGTCATGTCGACCGGGTTGCTCCACTGGCGCCGGGAGACGGCGCCGCCGAGCACGGCGAGGTTCTCGGCGTGCCGGCGGATGCGGGTGGCGAGATGGTCGACGTGGAAGAGGCCCTTGAGCAGGTCGGGGTCCTCGATCTCGTTCTCGAGTTCGTCGAGGATCGAGATCTCCCGGTGCACCAGTGACTGCAGGCGCCGGGCGAGGTTGAGGAAGACCTCCAGTTTCTGCTCGCTGCCCGCCTGGCTGGAGAGCTGGGCGGCCTGCATGACGGCGGTGACGGCCCCGTCGTGGGCGCGGGCGAGGTCGGCTGCGAGCAGCTCGAAGTCGTCGGCGTCCGCGGGCGGGCCGCTGCGCGCCTTGCGCTGCGGTGGGCCCTCGCCACGGCGCAGGGCCTCGACCAGGTCCCGCAGCTCGGCCTCGCCGCGCGCGTTGCCGCGGCGCAGTGCGCCGAGACGGTCGTGCACGGACGTCGCGGTGCGTTCGGCGGCCACGGCGGCGATCAGGATGCCGGCGAGGGCCACCGAGGCCGCGCCCGCGAGCACCCCGCACAGGGTGAGGCTCAGATGGGCCCCGGTGGAGCGGAGGGTGAAGAGCAGGGCGGCGCAGGCACTCAGGGCGACCGCGACGGGCGGCAGCACCGCCAGACGCATCAGCTGGGGACGTATGTGCGTCTCGGGCAGCCCGGGGGCGGTGCGGGCTGCCGGCGGCCGGCCGTGCCGTCCGCCCTCACGGCGGTCTGCACGGGCGGCCGGGGCGCGGAGGTGAGACATCGGCGTCCTCGTACTGGTCCGTCGGTCGGGGCCTGGGCTCGCGCGGTCCGCGCGTCGCGGGCGTGCGTCATGGCTGTGCCGGTCGAGAGAGCCCGAGAAATCGGCCCTGCGTCGCCCAACGGACACTCACAGTAGTCGGCAAGCCATCATGTGCGGTGGGCAGTTGACAAAGTCCCGCAGCCGGCGTCCCGCTCTGGTATGAGGCCTCGTACGACAGACCGACAAGCCGTCGCCACGTCCGCTCGAAATATGGAAGGGATCGATCGAGCCTGGTCAGAACCGGTCACGAAGACAAGAGTGAGGGCCCGGGCGCTTCTCGCGCTCCGGACCCTCGCCCTGCTTTTCCACCGCTCCCGACGGGGCCGCCCGGACCGATCAGGGGCGACCCCCACCTCCGGCCGCACTCGGCCGTACGTCACGGGCCGTATCGGCGGCCATCCGCACGCCACCCGGCGCGACAGCCACCACGCCCGCCCCGACCCACCGGAGCGCCGACGGTATGCAATAGGCGGTAACCGGTATGCATCACACGGCTGACCGCCGACCGCCGACCGCCGACCGCCGACCGCCGACCGCCGACCGCCGACCGCCGAGGATCCAGCGACCCAGCCCCCGCTACTCCCCCACCAACGCCTGCTCCGGATCGGACTCCACCGCCGGCCAGGCCGACCAACCCTCGCTGGGGGCCAGTGCGACGGGTCGCCACCACGGGGTCGTGGGCGGTGAGTCGGCCGGCTCGAAGGGCTGGCCGGGCCGCGGCGACGCCATGGTCACCCCGGCCTTGTGGGCCGCCTGCATCGTGCCCTCGCCGGGCTCCGCCCACGGATGGGTCGCCAGGTTGAAGGTGCCCCAGTGGATCGGCAGCAGCACACCCGCGGCCGGATCGCCGCCCTGCAGGTCGAGGTGGGCGCGGACCCCCTCCTCGGGCGTCATGTGGATGTCGGGCCAGAAGTCCGAGTAGGCGCCGATCTGGATCATCGTGGCGTCGAAGGGGCCGTGCGCGGATCCGATGTCCCGGAATCCGTCGAAGTAGCCGGTGTCCCCGCTGTGGAATATCCGGTGCTCGGCGCCGGCGACGACCCAGGAGGCCCAGAGGGTGTGCTGGGTGTTGCGCAGGCCCCGGCCGCAGAAGTGGCGGGCCGGGGTCGCGGTGAGGCTCAGTCCGCCGACCTTCGTCGTCTCGTGCCAGTCCAGCTCGCGCAGCCGGTCGGCCGGTACGCCCCAGCGTTCGAGGTGGGCGCCCACGCCGAGCGGCACGGCGAACAGGGTGTCTGTTCCGGCCAGCGCCTTGATGGTGGGCAGGTCGAGGTGGTCGTAGTGGTCGTGCGAGATGACCACGACGTCGACCGGGCCGAGCGCGGCCAGTGCCACGGGGACCGGGTGCAGCCGCTTGGGCCCGGCGAAGGGGAACGGGGAGCAGCGCTCACCCCACACGGGGTCGAACAGCACGCGCTGCCCGTCGATCTCGGCGAGCACGCTGGAGTGGCCCGCCCAGGTCAGCCGCAGCCCGGTGGCGGGCGGCGAGGCGATGTCGGCGAGGGTGGTGGTGTGCAGCGGGATGGTGCCGCTGGGCGCGCGGCGGGGCCGGGACTCCTTGTCGAAGAAGACCTTCGCGAAGGCCGTCATGGAGCCGGAGGGCCTGGTCCGGGCCTCGCCGCCCGGGTTCTGGAAGACGCCGTCCTTGAAGTGGGGCGATCTGCGGATGCGCGCCATGCGCTCACCTTCGGGGTCCGCGCCGAAGGCCACGGGCCGCAGCGCTCGGAGCCCGGAGCTGAGGGAACGGATGCCGGCCACGGTACCTCCAGGTGGAGTCGGTGAGTCGTTCCATTATGGTCGGCCCGTCCGACCGTGCCGGACCCGCCCGGTCGCCGAGGGGTCGTGCGCGCTCACCGAGGGGCACCGTGCGGTGCCGGTGGACGCCGTCCGGCACGTCGGCGGGGCGTGCCGCGGGTCCCGGCGCTGACTCGCCGTTCAGTAACATCAGTGCTTCCGCCGAGCCGGGCGTTCGCGAGAGGACCGCATGACCACTCCCCTGATCTCGCTCACCTGGACCGACCACGTCACCGGCCTTCGGGGCTTCCTGGTCGTCGACCGGCTGGTGCGCGGTGTCTCCAGCGGCGGGCTGCGCATGCGCGAGGGCTGCACCGCGGACGAGGTCGCCGGGCTGGCCCGCGGCATGACCATGAAGGAGGCGCTGCACTACAACCCGGAGGGCCGCTACATCCCGCTGGGCGGCGCCAAGGGCGGCATCGACTGCGACCCCCGGGACCCGCGGGCGTACGGGCTGCTGGTGCGGTACCTGCGCGCGGTGCGGCCGTACGTCGAGTGTTTCTGGACCACGGGCGAGGACCTGGGCCTCGGTCAGGACCTCGTGGACCGGGCGGCCGTGGAGGCGGGGCTCGTCTCGTCCGTCCAGGCCGTGTACCCCCTGCTGGACGACGAGCGGGCCGCCCGCCGCCGGCTCGCGGACGCCTTCGCGGTCGAGGTCGACGGCATCGGCCTGGACGAGCTGGTCGGCGGTTGCGGGGTCGCCGAGTCGGTGCTCGCGGCCCTGGACCGGGCCGGGGTGCCGTACGCGGGGACCCGTGCCGCCGTGCAGGGCCTGGGCACCATGGGCGGCGCCACCGCGCGCTTCCTGACCCGGGCCGGGCTCACGGTCGTGGCTGTCGCCGACATCAAGGGCACGATCGTGAATCCGGCGGGCCTCGACGTCGAGGCGCTGCTGGCCGCGCGGGACGCGTACGGCACCGTGGACCGTTCGGCGCTGCGCCCCCGGGATCGTGAACTGCCGGGCGACGCCTGGCTGTCGACCGGTGCGGAGATCCTGGTGCCGGCGGCGGTGTCGTACGCCATCGACGCCGTGAACCAGGAGGCGATCGACGCCCGTTGGATCGTCGAGGCGGCCAACATGCCCGTACTGCCCGAGGCGGAGGAGCTGCTGGCGGCGCGCGGGATCACCGTGCTGCCGGACGTGGTGGTGAACTCCGGTACGAACGCCTGGTGGTGGTGGACGCTGTTCGGTGACATCGGCGCGGACGCGGAGGAGGCGTTCGCGTACACACGCCGCTCGATGCGCGCGCTGGTCGAGCAGATGCTGGCCCGCGCGGACGCCGACCAGGCGACTCCGCGGGCCGCCGCGCACGCCATCGCCGCGGACCGGCTGCCGGTGATCGCGGAACGGTTCGGCTGGTACCGCTGACCGACCGGACACCGCCCACCGCGCCCGCCCGGCAGAGCGCACGGCCGGTACCACCGACGGACCGGACACCGCCCGACCAGGCCGTACGACAGGCACCGCCGAGCCCACCGACACCGCCCACCGCAGCGCCCCGCACAGGCCGTACGACAGGCACCGCCGACCGCCCCGACACGGCCCACCACACCGTCCGGAACAGGCCGTACGGAGTTGTCGCGTCCGGCCCCCCACAGATCCACACATTAGGGTGACGGGGTGGCGAGAGTGCGGTTGAGCGTGGCGGAGCGGCGCGAGGAATTGCTGCGGGCGGCGATCGGGCAGATCCAGGAACGGGGCGTGGCGGCGGTCAGGATCGCCGACGTCGCCTCGGCGCTCGGCGTGAGCAACGCGCTGGTGCTGTACCACTTCTCGACCAAGGAGCAGCTCGTCGCGGCGGCCTTCCGGTACGCGGCCGAGGACGATCTCGCCCACCTGCGCAAGCTGCTCGGCCGCCGGACGACGGCGCTGCGCCGGCTGCGCTCCGCCGTGCGCTGGTACGCGCCGACCGGGCAGGCCAAGGGCTGGCGGCTGTGGATCGAGGGCTGGGCGGCGGCGCTGCGCGAGCCGGCGCTGCGGGAGGTCACCCGGGATCTCGACCGGGAGTGGAAGGCGGCGATCGCCGGGGTCGTCGCGGAGGGCGTGGCCGCGGGCGAGTTCCGCTGCCCTGACCCGTCCGCCGCGGCCCTGCGTCTCACGGCCCTGCTCGACGGACTCGCCGTACAGATGACGTCGTACCCCGGAGCGGTGTCCCGGGCGCGGGCGCAGGAGTGGGTGGACGAGGCACTCGCCCGCGAACTCGGCCTGGAGCGGGAGGCGTTGACGGCGACCGGAGCGGTGACGCCGGGCGCGGTGACATGAGGGCGGGCGGTGGGGGCCGGGTGATCCACCCGGC